>DASPRG010000052.1:0-2494 GCA_035624555.1 Thermodesulfovibrionales bacterium | reverse complement strand
TTCTTAATCTGACAGCCCATAATTCTTAAAGTTTCTTGCTTTATGCCTGATACCCCAGTTGATTATAAATAGAACAAAAGTAATGCCAAAAGTTATAAATTTAGATAACTTCCTGATATTAAAGGGAAATTGTGGAATAGGGTTTTAGTCAGGCAATAAAGTTGTATGGAATTAAGTACAGTAGATATTAAAAATACTTTTAAAATTTATAGTTAAGTATAATTAAATAAACAATATAATAAATATGTAGATAATTTATACACTTTGGAAAAATAACCACATACAGAAATCCTTATCTATATCCCCTGAGCTTGTCTTCCATCTCTCTCGCTTTCTCATCAATCATTTAAATTCTCTTTTTCTCAAAATGAGGAACCCAACCACTGCAACCAGAAACATCAGTATACTGATGCCCTGAGACAGAGAAAGTTGAGACATAATGAACCCTCTACCAACATCGCCTCTGAAGAATTCGACTATAAACCTCAGGACGGAATAAAGGATGATATATGTCAGGAAGAGTTGACCGTTAAAGGACTTATATCTTCGCAGGGTTATGAGTATTAGAAAATTAATAAACTCACCCAAAGACTCATAGATCTGTGTTGGATGGAGTGGTACCCCAACAATGGCAAGGGATTCCGGGTCAGTAAACGTAACTGCCCATGGAAGCCCTTCTGCAGTCTTGCCATAGCAACAACCTGCAAAAAAACAGCCGAGCCTTCCAAGAGCATGGCCTATCGCTATTGAAGGAGCAAAGATATCGGCTATACTCCAAACACCAAGGCTGTTTTTCTTTATATACCAAAGGACAGTTGGAACAGCTAATAAAAGGCCTCCATAAAAGACAAGACCGCCTTCCCATATCTTGAATATATCTAAGGGATTTTTAAGGTAATGGCTGGCATTTATCAAAATATAAAGTAGCCTTGATCCGATGAGGGCAGACAGGAGAATATAGAAACCGAGATCCACGATTTTATCTGGCGGGATGCCTTCCTTTTTTGCCTGCCTGACAGCAAGGCCGAGGCCGAGAAGGAATCCAGCAGCCACAAGGACTCCGTACGTGTGTATTGTCAAAGGGCCAAGCTTGAATAATTCAGGATGCATTTTTTTATATTAGCATGAATAGGCTGAGAAATAATTAAGAGCATAATATAACGCCCTCATCAATTTCATAACGTAATTCCTCTCTGGACATATAGGGCTCTTTCCATCGGTCTTCGGGTATGATTCCCTTGTATGCAAATGCCGCATCATTAATAATTTCATAAATTGTCTCAAAGTCGTCATCGCTACATTGCCTTATCAAGATCTACCTCCTGCTCTAAAAAATTCGCTTTTACTCAGATGATTCAATTATAATAAAAATCTTTGTTGCCGGAGACTATTCCCTGCAGCAACAAATAACATGCACTGGAGGAACAATGAAAATTGCTATTATCGGCTTGTCGAATTCAGGAAAAACTACAATCTTCAATGCCCTGACAGGATTAAACATTGATACAACAATATATCCCACAATTTCAGGCGACCCGAACATCGGCGTGGTGAGGGTACCGGATTCGGGAATTGACATATTATCCGGAATTTATAGGCCGAAAAAGACAACATACGCGGCGATTGAATATATTGATTATATCGGACTCACGAAAGGCGATGTGAAACAGAACAGTAAGGTCTTTGATTTGATAAAGGACGTTGACGCCATCGTCCATGTGGTAAGAGCCTTTTACGATGAATCTGTTATTCATCCGATGGAGGGCATAAACCCGGTGAGGGACGTTGAGACGGTTGAACTCGAACTGGTCTTTGCTGATCTCGCATTGGTTGAAACCCGTCTTGAACATATGGAGGAATGGAAGAACCGAGGGAAGAAACCTGACGAAGCGGAAAAGAAACTGCTTCTTAAATGCAGGGATTTCCTTATGAAAGAAACAGCGCTGAGAGATGTGGAATTCACCAAAGAGGAGATGAAGGCGATGAGGCCGCTGCAGTTTCTGTCAACGATTCCAAAGGTTATTGTTCTGAATACCGGGGAAAGGGATGGCGCTACAGAGTATGCAAAGACACTCGAATCATCACTGCTGAATCGTTATCCTGCAGTGAATGTCTTGACCCTTTGCGGTAAAATAGAAATGGAGATTTCTCAGCTTCTTGACGATGAAAAGGAACCTTTCCTTAAAGAACTCGGTATAGAAGAGCCTGCTTCAAACAGACTTATACAAACATGCTATCAACTCCTCGGGCTCATATCATTCATTACAGTAGGAGAGGATGAGGTGCGGGCCTGGACTGTCAAGAGCAATACAAATGCAGTGACTGCGGCAGGAAAGATTCATTCAGATATCGAGAGGGGTTTTATCAGGGCAGAAGTTATTTCCTATGAAGACTTCATTGCATCAGGAGGTATGCATGCGGCAAGGGGAAAAGGTCTCCTGAGGCTTGAAGGCAAGACATACGAAGTACAGGACGGGGACATTATTAATTTCAG
>DASPRG010000047.1:0-5584 GCA_035624555.1 Thermodesulfovibrionales bacterium | reverse complement strand
GAAACAAAACTGATCGGAACAACGAGAATGTTCTTATATCCCAGCTCCGCAAACCTCTTCAGCATTTCCCCTGTAGAAGGTCTAAGCCACTTCACAGGGCCACTCTTACTCTGATACGACAAGTACCACTTTGTATTCAACCTCTCAGTGATTTTCCTGATTGTTTCCTTAATCTGATTTATATAAGGATCTCCTTCCTTGATAAGGCTCTCTGGAAGATTATGGGCGCTGAAAAGTAAATGGACTGAGGCAGAGTGATTAAATGAATCAAGGCCCTTTTTGATAACATCAATAAGTGCTTCTATGTAAAGAGGATGGTCATGCCATGACGAGATACAGAAAATTTCTATAGGATACTCTGAAATGACTTCCTGCAATCTGGATAATGATGAGCCTGCTGTGGCATGGGAATAATGAGGATACATGCTTAATGCAATAAGCTTTCTTACTCCATCTCTGGATATCTTGGGAACCACCTCTTCGATGAATGGATGCCAGTACCGCATCCCCACATAGACCTTGACAGAAAGTGATGAGTGATAAGTGATGAGTGATGAGTTTAGCGCTTCCCCAAGGGCTTCTGCCTGCTTACTGGTTATATTGAGGATCGGAGATCTGCCCCCGATAAGGCGATAGAGCTTTTCCGTCTTTCTTGAGCGAAGACTTGATATAAGCCATGCTATGGGTTTCTGAAGGAATGGTGGTCCGAGTCTTATAATTTTTCTGTCAGAGAAGAGATTATAGAGAAATGGCCTTACTGCCCGGAGGGAATCGGGTCCACCGAGATTCAAGAGTATTACACCGATAATCTCTTTTCCTGTTTCACCCAGATCTCGGTTCCGATTTCGGAATTTTCTCTGATTTATCTGCAATCCGCTTTCGTTTCCCTCGCAATCAATTTTAAGTAATTTAATACCTCGATGTCCACCTTCGAATAAACATCCATCTCATAAACTCATTGATATTTGCCTCAGACTCTGATATATTTTTACCTTGAGCTTGCTGTTTATCTAAGCCCAGTAAGAACATCTCATAGGGGAAATTTTCTGGAGATGAACTTGAATATGGCGTAAAATTGAGGGCACAATAAGTTCGTGAGAATGCAAAAATATAGTGATGTATCAAATAGTTAAATCTATTGAAGTAAAGGAGAGGTTTATATGTTAAAGCGTTATCTCTTAGCCCCTGGTCCAACACCGGTCCCATCAGAGGTGCTGCTCGCAATGGCAATGCCGATAATCCACCACAGGTCTCCGGATTTCCTTCCTGTTCTCGATTCTGCAAAGAAAGGCCTTCAGTTGTTATTCCAGACAAAAAACGATGTGCTCATTCTTTGCTCAACTGGTACAGGTGGAATGGTTGGTGCCGTAAATAATTTCTTTAACCATGGAGACAAGGTTCTTGTTATAAACGGCGGCAAATTCGGAGAGCGATGGACAAAAATATGCAAGTCTTATGGCTTAAACGTTGAAGAGATTCTCATTGAGTGGGGTTATTCAGTAAAACCTGAACTGGTCGAAGAAAAACTCAAAAAAGATCAGGACATAAAAGGCGTCTTTGTTCAGGCATCGGAGACCTCAACAGGTATTTATCATGACATAAAAAGCCTTGCGTCTATTGTTAAAAGATATGAAAACACCTTATTCATAGTTGACGCTATTAGTGCCATTGCTGCCCATGACTTGAGAGCAGATGAATGGGGAATAGATATCATGGTAGGAGGTTCACAAAAAGGTCTGATGCTCCCTCCCGGCATCGCCTTTGTCAGCGTGAGTGAAAAGGCATGGGAAAAGGCAAAAGCATCAAAGTTGCCTAAGTTTTACTTCGACTTCAAGAAAGAACGCGAAAACCTCGCCAAAAACCAGACGAACTTCACATCTCCCGTTACACTCATCATAGGTCTTAATGAAAGTCTGAAGATGTTACAAGCAGAGGGACTTGAGAATGTATTCAAAAGACACGAAAAACTTGCCCAGGCAACAAGAAAGGCTGCTCAGGCCCTCACATTGGAGCTCTATGCAAAAGATTCTCCATCAAATGCCGTAACTGCCATTATGTCACCTCCTAAAATAGACGGACAGGCAGTCTATAAAAATCTTCGTGAGAAATACGGCATCACAGCAGCTGGCGGGCAAGACAGGGCAAGAGGTAAAATATTCAGGATTGCCCATTTAGGCTATGTAGATAAATTTGATGTCATAACAGCAATTGCAGGTATTGAGATGGTATTGAAGGGAATGGGCCACCCTGTTAAACTTGGAACAGGTGTAGCAGTTGCTGAAGAACTCTTAATGGAATGAGTGAGGAACATATGAAAGTTCTTGTTAGTGACAATATTTCACCAAAAGGCGTACATATTCTTAAAACTGCAGGACTTGATGTTGATGTAAAGGTAGGAATGAAACCAGAGGAGCTGATGGCATCTATTGGTAATTACCATGGCCTCATTGTAAGGTCTGCAACAAAAGTAACCTCAAAGATAATAGATGCTGCTTCAAACCTAAAAGTCATAGGACGTGCAGGTTCAGGTCTCGATAATGTAGATGTTACGGCAGCAACAAAAAAGGGAATTGTTGTGATGAATACTCCTGGTGGAAATACAATCACGACAGCAGAACATACCATTGCGTTGATGTACGCTCTCGCACGACAGATACCTCAGGCCACAGCCTCAATGAAGGAAGGTAAATGGGAGAAAAAAAGGTTCATGGGCGTTGAGCTCTTCAACAAGACCCTCGGTGTCATTGGCATAGGGAATATTGGCAGCCAGGTTGCAAAGAGGGCACAGGCCTTTGCGATGAATGTGATAGCTTATGATCCTTTCTTGAGAGAAGACAAGGCAAAGGCCATAGGTGTTGAGAAGGTTGACATCGAAGAGCTATTCAGACGCTCCGACTTTATAACGATCCATACCCCCATAACAGCAGAGACAAGAAATATGATTAATAAAAATACGCTCAAGATAATGAAAGATGGTGTCAGAATCATTAACTGTGCAAGGGGCGGTATTATCAACGAGAAGGACCTCTACGACGCCCTCGTTGAAGGCAAAGTTGCAGGTGCTGCACTCGATGTTTTTGAGAAAGAACCACCAGAGAATAACCCCCTTCTTACCCTTGACAATGTAATCTCTACTCCTCATCTCGGCGCCGCAACAAAAGAAGCTCAGGAAAATGTGGCTATTGCGATAGCTGAACAGATAGCAGATTATCTCACTCAAGGGACGATCAGAAATGCTGTTAACTTCCCATCCATTCCCGCAGACCAGGTAACAAAGCTTCAGCCTTATATAAACTTGTCTGAGAAACTTGGGTTATTCTCAGCCCAGATATTTGAAGGTGGCGTTACAGAGATAACAATCGAATATCGAGGAGAGGCATCTGATATTGATACTGCTCCAGTAAACATAGCAGCTATCAAGGGTTTCCTTTCACCCATTCTGGAGGAGACGGTAAACTTTGTGAATGCACCCTTTATAGCAAAGGAACGTGGTATAGAGGTTAAGGAGACAAAAAGCGCTGATGCCGGTGATTACCAGAGCATGGTAGCGATCAGGATAAAGGCAAAGGATAAAGAAAGCTATGTTGCGGGAACACTCTTCAGCAGAAGAGATCCCCGTATTGTAGCCATTGATAGCTTTAAGGTAGAGATTGTACCTGAGGGAGAGCTTCTCTTTATCTATAACAATGATAAACCCGGGGTCATAGGGAATATAGGAACACTCCTCAGCAAAAACAATATCAACATCGCACGGATGCAATTTGGTAGAGAGACTCCCGGAGGCAGAGCAATATCCGTTGTCACGATAGATAGCCCTGCCACACCCAGTATCATAAAGGAAATAAAAAGCCTTCCGAACGTCCTTTCGCTCAGACGTATAACTCTTTAAGCGGGTTCAAACATGTCTAATGTTGTCATAGTAGGTGCACAATGGGGAGATGAGGGCAAAGGAAAGATTGTTGATTACCTTTCTGAAAAGGCAGACGTAATCGCACGATACCAGGGTGGCAACAACGCAGGTCATACCGTGGTAATCAATAATGAGAAATTCATACTCCATTTGATCCCCTCAGGAATACTCCGCAAAGGCAAGATATGCATTATCGGCAATGGTGTTGTCGTTGACCCTGCCGCCCTCATAGAGGAGATACACGGGCTTAAGGAAAGAGGTGTCCAGGTGGGGAGAAACCTTTTGTTAAGTAAGAATGCGCATCTCATCATGCCTTACCACAGGGTTATAGACAATGCAAGCGAGAAAAGCAAAGGCAAAAAGAGTCTCGGTACAACAGGTCGGGGGATAGGCCCTACGTATGCAAGTAAAATGGCAAGAATGGGGATAAGAGTCGTAGACCTCCTTCACCCTTCTGTATTCAAGGAAAAGTTAAAGGCAAATCTCCCTGATATCAATTTCCTCTTTGAAAACCTCTACAAAGTTTCTGGTTTTAAGACCGAGGACATATACAATGAATATTTGAGTTATGCTGAAAAACTCTCTGAATATATCGCTGATACTGATATTATTATCAACAAAATGATCTCTCAAAATAGAAGGGTAATATTTGAGGGTGCACAGGGCACACTCCTTGATATAGACCACGGAACTTATCCCTATGTGACATCTTCCAGTGCGATAGCAGGCGGTGTATGTACAGGCCTCGGTATTGGGCCAACAAAGATATCAAAAGTCCTCGGAGTAGTAAAGGCTTATACAACAAGGGTTGGCAGCGGTCCTTTTCCAGCAGAAATAAAAGACTCCCTCGGCGAAGAGCTCAGGGAAAAGGGTGGAGAATATGGTGCAACAACAGGTAGGCCGAGGAGATGTGGTTGGCTGGACATGGTCATGCTAAGACACTCTGCAAGGATAAACGGGCTTACAGGAATTGCAATAACAAAGCTCGATGTTCTCGATGGCATCGAGACGATAAAAATCTGTACCTCTTATAAATATAAGGGAAAGATATATAGGGAGTTTCCAAAAGAAATTAATATCATCGAAGAGTGCACGCCTCTCTATGAAAAGGTGAAAGGCTGGAGTACAAGCACTATTGGAATAAGAGATTTTAAGAAGTTACCGAAAGACGCAAAGGCATACATAAAAAAGATTGAGACAATGCTGGGAGTAAAGGTGCAATTAATCTCCACAGGCCAGAGGAGAGATGAAATCATTCAACTTACAAAACTCCTCTGATAGATTCAGATGCTTTAGGATAAAAGGCATCCTTTATTTATTAATGCCTTGATCTCAAAGATATTAAACATCATCTATCCTTCAAAATGCCCTTCCTGTGAAAGTATTTCTGATATTTTCCACCATTCACCAATCTGTGCATCCTGCTGGTCTAAGATACATAGATATTCCGGCCCATCGTGCAGAATATGTGCTTTGCCTTTTTCATCAGAATATGGAGAGGTGTGCGGGCAATGTCTCAAAAAGACACCTCCCTTCTCCAGGGTTATGAATTATGGCCTATATGAAGGAGTGCTCGCAGAAGCGGTTAACCACCTGAAGTTTCACGGTCTCAAAAGACTCGCAAAGCCTCTCGGAAGGTTACTGTTCAACTTTGACATCTCCGGTATAGATGGC
>DASPRG010000028.1:0-5181 GCA_035624555.1 Thermodesulfovibrionales bacterium | reverse complement strand
TTCTCTCAGTAAATATTTCTATGTGAAAAAGGGGTTAGTGGCTAAACCCATGCTTGTAAAGGCTGTAGATGGAGTTGATTTTTCTCTCGGTGAGGATAAGATCCTCGCCCTTGTTGGTGAGAGCGGTTGTGGAAAATCAACGGTTGCAAGACTTATCCTCAGATTGATCCCGCCTACATCAGGGCAGATTCTTTTTCAGGATAAGGATATTCAGAAATTCAAAAGAAATTCATTGCTGCAATTCAGAAAATCAGTACAAATAATATTTCAGGATCCATTTGCATCATTAAATCCGAGGATGACCGTATTTGATACAATCTCTGAACCTTTAAAAATACATAAGATCGTTCAGAAAACAGATCTTAAGGATAAAGTAATCAGCCTTTTGAACAGCGTAGGGCTTCAGGCTGATGTCCTAAACCGTTATCCTCATGAATTCAGCGGTGGCCAGAGGCAGAGAGTATGTATAGCGAGGGCCCTTGCAGTTTCTCCGAGGGTAGTTGTTGCTGATGAACCCCTTTCAGCCCTTGATGTATCGATACAGGCTCAGATATTAAATATACTCCAGGAACTTCAAAGACAATCGAACATCTCGTTCCTGTTTATAAGCCATGACCTGAGGGTAATCCAATATTTCAGCGATGAAGTGGCTGTAATGTATCTGGGGAAAATTGTGGAGCACGCAAAAACAGATGAACTTTTTAGTAATCCCTTTCACCCGTATACAATGGAATTACTCTCCTCAGCTCCTAAGATAAAACCTGACGGTAAGAAGAGAGAAATTCTCAAAGGCGATGTTCCAAGTCCGATAGATATTCCACCAGGATGTCCATTTCATCCAAGATGTCCAAAAAGATTCGAACCATGCGACAAGGTTGTGCCGGAATTAAAGGAGACACAAGACCGGCTTGTGTCGTGTCATTTGTTTTCATGACGATTAGTACCTTATATTGACTTCTTACAATACTTGATGTATTTTCAAACCGATATGAAAAACCGACTGATAGAACTTATTATTGAAAAGGCGTTTAAATACAGTGAAGAACCTGTTTTTAAGCTTGTGTCAGGCAGGATGAGCAATTACTATTTCAATTGTAAGGCTGTAACCCTTCATCCCGAGGGCATGTATCTTATAGGAAATATTATCTTCGGTCTGATAAAAAACTTAAATGTAAAAGGGATCGGCGGACTTACTCTCGGGGCTGATCCGATAGCATGCGCAGTAGCATATACTTCCTATCTTAAAGAAAAACCTGTTGAGGCGATAGTTATCCGCAAGACCCCAAAGTCGTACGGAACCATGCAATGGATCGAGGGGAATATAAAAAACGGAGACAGGGTCGTTATTGTTGATGATGTAATTACAACCGGAAAATCTACCATTGAGGCTATTGCGAGAGCAAAAGAGGCCGGCCTTGAAATTGTAGAGGTAGTTGCTCTCATAGACAGACAGGAGGGAGGCCGTGAAGCCATAGCGGAATTAGGATTTAACCTCAAGGCGATTACTACAAGAGAAGAAATAATGGAACAATATCAAAAATGACAAGGTTGCTTTAAGGGTTTTTAATTTTTGCTGCATACTATCGGCATTTTACTATCTACTTTTCACTTTCTGCTTCCCACAGTCTTGGATCAAGGGCATCCCTCAAACCTTCACCGAAAAGGTTATAGCTTAGAACTGTAATCAGTATTGCAAGACCCGGATAAAGGGAGAGCCACCATGCGATTTCTATATTATCTTTGCCTAATGTCAGAATATTCCCCCAACTCGGAGTCGGAGGTTGCACGCCTATACCGAGAAAGCTCAACGCAGATTCAACAAGCACAGCGCCAGCTATTCCGAGGACAGCGGAGACAAGCACCGGAGACATACTGTTTATCATTATATGTTTGAAGATAATCCTAAAGTCACTTGCACCAACGGCCTTTGCAGCAAGCACAAACTCCCGTTCTTTCAGAGATAGAAATTCAGCTCTTACAAGCCTTGCAACGCCCATCCATGCCGTAAGGCCTATGACAATCATGATATTCCATATGCTCGGTCCGATAAATGCGATAACTGCAAGAATAAGGAAAAACGTCGGGATGGAGAGCATGATATCTATGAACCTCATGATTATCCTGTCAAACCAGCCGCTGTAATATCCCGATATTGCTCCAAGGATCATGCCTATGATTGTTGCTATTCCGATGGCTACAAAACCAACTGCCAGTGATATCCTGGCACCCCATATCATCCTGGTCAAAACATCTCTTCCCAGATCATCCGTACCCAAGAGATGATGCAACCCCGGCGGTTCGAGGATATGTTTCCTGTCGATGTCGTTCGGATTGTAAGGAGAGATGAACGGGGCACTCACCGCGATCATGGAGAGTGCCAGCACGATAATTCCCCCCGCTATCGATAGCTTATTCGTGCTGAACCGTTTCCAGACAAGTTTTCTGATGCTGTGTTTTTCCATGCCTTATTTTGCTCTTATCCTGGGATCCGCTATCATATAACCTATATCGGCCATTAGGTTCCCTAACAAAGTTAATACAGCGCCAATAGTCAGTATGCACATGACCATTGGATAATCCCTTGTCATGACGCTCATGAAAAACTGCTGCCCCATGCCAGGGATTCCGAAAATACTTTCCATTATTACACTTCCTCCTATCAGACTCCCAACGCTGAGACCCATCAGCGTTATGATCGGAAGAAGAGCGTTTCTAAACGCATGATTGTATATGACAGTCCTTTCGGGCAGGCCTTTTGCCCGTGCAACAGTTACATAATCTTGTCTTATCACCTCAAGCATGCTGCCCCGCATAAACCGTGATTCCCCGGCAAGACCAGTGAATGCAGAGACAAAAATTGGAAGGATAAGGTGGTTGATCAGATCCCAGGCCCTGCCTGCAAAAGAGAGTGAATCATAATTCATAGACTTTAGCTGGGCTATAGGCAGCCAGTGAAGATGCACTCCAAACAAAAACATGAGGAGAAGTGCCAGCCAGAATGAGGGTATGGCAAAGCCAATGAATACGATAGTAGTAGCTATCTTGTCATAAAGTGAATTCTGGCGTATTGCAGAAGATATACCGATCGGTATGGCTATAATAAAGATGATGACCATCGAAAGCACATTGATCATGAAGGTGATAAAAAGCCTCCTCTCTATTAAAGGCTTCTTTTTGTCCCATATCTTCTGAATAACAGGACGCCTGTCCGAAGAAAAGGACTCTCCAAAATCGAGCTTAACAACCCTTTTCAGCCACATGCCATATTGGGAGATTATCGGCTTATCGAGTCCATAATATTTTTCGAGTTTTTCCCTCGCCTCGGGTGTGATCTTTGGATTCAATTCAGTTAATATGTCGGTCGGTTTACCCGGAGCAAGATGGATGATAAAGAATGAGATCAAAGTAATCCCGAATAGCGTGGGTATCATTTCAAGAAGTCGTTTACCAAGATAAGTCAGCATTTAAGGCTCAACCTTGTGCCGTTGTAAACCCTTGGGCACATACCACTTCGGGAGATTATACGTTATTCCTATCGGAGAAGGCTTAATACCCTTGAACCTTGCATGCACGATCGGTGTGGCATCCGGCACGTATAAAAAGATATACGGCAGGTCTTCTGAAAGGATCTCCTGTATCCTGCCGTATATCTTTCTCCTTTCTCTGATATCGAATATCCTCCGGCCTTTTTCAAGAAGGTTATCAACTTCAGGATTCCTGTAACTGACGAAATTGAATTCCTTCTCCTTTGTCTTGCTTGAATGCCAGATATCATACTGGTCAGGGTCAAGACCTATGCTCCAGCCAAGTATTACAGCTTCGAACCGCCGCTTATCCACAAATTCATTAATGAAAGTTGACCATTCAAGTGCCCTTATCTCGACCTTTATTCCTATTTGTGCGAGCTTCCACTGGATAATGGTTGCGGTATTCATCCTGAGTTTGTTTCCCATATTTGTGAGAATGGTGAAGCTGAACGGTTTTCCGTCTTTATCCAGTATGCCATCCCCGTCTGTATCCTCCCACCCCGCTTCCTTAAGAAGCTGCCTGGCTTTATCGGGGTTATACTCATATTTTTTCACATTCGGGTTGTAGGGCCATGTATTGGGGACATAGGGTCCTGTAGCAGGACTTCCAAGTCCGAAAAGGACTACGTCTATGATCTCACTTTTATCAATCGTATAAGCTATCGCCTGTCTTACACGCTTGTCTTTGAAAAAAGGGTGTTTTAGGTTAAACCCCATATATGTATATGCGAACACGGGATAACGAAATTTATGAAAGTTCGTTCTGAAAAAGTCGGTCTCCGTCTGTTTTGTATATTGGATAGGTGTCAGTCCCATCGTGTCGATCCCGCCTGTCTGAAGTTCGAGGAACATTGTTGCAGGGTCGGGGATTATCCTGTAAACAAACTGATCGATATAAGGTCTTCCATCGAAATACTCCTTGTTTGATTTAAGTACCAGTTCCTGGCCGGGAATCCATTTGTCGAGTTTGTATGGCCCCATACCTACAGGATTTCTTGCAAGCTCGCTTTTTGTTATATCCTTGTCTTCAAGGAGATGTTTCGGAAGAATGACTAAACTTGAAGCCCACGAAGAGAGAGCGGGCGCAAAAGGTTTTTCATAGGTAACTCTGAAAGTATATCTGTCAAGGACTTCTGCTTTTTTGACCTGCTTAAAGTCTTCGCTGTACGCGGTAGGAGTCTTTTCATCGATTATGGTTTTATACCCATACATCACATCGTCGGCTGTAAACTCTACTCCATCTGTCCACTTTACACCTTTTTTCAGGTGAAAAGTGATAACAAGACCGTCTTTCGATATATCCCATGATTCGGCGAGGTCACCAATAATGCTCAGGTCCGTGTCATATTTCACAAGGCCGTTGAAGACAAGTCCCGCAACCTCATGGGAAGAGCTGTCACCTGCGAGCATCGGGATAAGAACGCTCGGCTCTCCAATTGTTCCTTCTACTAACGTATCTCCGTACGCAGGTTCATAGGAATCATTTTTAAGGTTTGACTTTACCCCTTTCGGAGTTTTATCTTCGCAGCCGGAAAACGCAATGATCATAAAGAGAATAAAAATCACTTTTTCTATTTTTCCCAAGGTGCCCATGATATCAACTTCTCAACCAATTAACCCGGAAAATACATTTACATAATGCAGATGTTGTGAA
>DASPRG010000020.1:0-11061 GCA_035624555.1 Thermodesulfovibrionales bacterium | reverse complement strand
TTTACCTTGCCCCTGTCATCTTTATGGCTGCAGCCATGATCAACCTGGCTGTTATACCTTTTGCGTCCAATTTTGTAATCGCAAACATCAATGTAGGGCTTTTATTCATCTTTGCTATAGCAGGTCTTGGTGTCTATGGCATATTCATATCAGGTTGGGCATCGAACTCTAAGTATGCATTTATCGGTGGGTTAAGGTCATCAGCACAGGTCATCAGTTATGAAATAGCAATGGGACTGAGTCTTGTCGGTGTGATGATCAAAGCAGGATCTCTGAACCTCACGGATATCATAAATGCACAGGAAGCATCTCGGTACGGGATGTATGCTATACCTCAGATAGTGGGCTTCGTTGTATTCACCATCGCTGCAATAGCTGAGACAAACAGGACACCCTTTGACCTCCCTGAGGCTGAGAGCGAGCTTGTTGCAGGGTATTTTGTGGAATACAGTGGCTTCAGGTTTGCCCTTTTCTTCCTTGGTGAGTACATAGCAATGTTTATTATGGCTTCTCTCGCAGCAGTATGCTTTCTCGGTGGCTGGACAATCCCATGGTATGTAGCAAAGGCGTTACCATTTCTACAACATGTACCAGGAATTGTATGGTTTCTTTTGAAGGTCTATGCATTTATTTTCTTTTATTACTGGATAAGAGCAACAGTGCCAAGATACCGATATGACCAGCTTATGGCTATCGGCTGGAAGATACTTATACCGGTAGCATTGGCAAACATATTGGTAACTGGTCTGGTTAAAGTTCTCGTATCACATTAAGGGAGTGAAGAGTGACTGCTAAGAAACTTGTAGAGAAGATATTCTTCATAGAAATACTCAAAGGTTTGGCTCTTACCTTAAGACGAATGTTCTCACATGCTGTTACGATACAGTATCCCAAGGAAAGGCGAAAAATAGCACCAGGGTTTAGAGGCGAGCACGCCTTAGCAAAAAATCCAGGGGGTAAGGCTAAATGTGTTGGCTGTGGACTCTGTGCTACAATCTGCCCTTCACAGTGTATTTCTATCTTCAGAGAAAAAGGACAGGTTGCAAGATATGAGATAGATGTATTGAGATGTATTTTCTGCGGGTTTTGCATGGAAGTATGCCCGTATGGAGCGGTCGTCCTCACAGAGAATTATGAATATTCTGATTATAAGAAAGAAAACCTCTACCGGACAAAGGATAGACTGCTTCAAAATTGGGACAAATATATGGGTGGGAAAAAGGGCGAAGAGTATTTCAGGAAATTCTGGCGACCCCTGTCTGAAGATTTCGAGACTCCTTCAGATCAGGCAGTATTCAGAGGGAAACGCTGATGATTCATGAGTTAATCTTTGCATATTTTGCCTTTGCTATTGTCTTACTTTCGATACTCGTTATAACGAGAAAAAACCCTATCCACAGTGTGCTCTGGATGCTTTTACTATTCTTCCATATCGCAAGTCTGTATCTGTTTTTGAATGCTGAGTTTATGGCAGCAATACAGGTAATTGTTTATGCAGGTGGGATACTTGTACTGTTCCTCTTTGCTGTGCTTTTGTTGAATATCAGAGAAGAAGTGAGGATCAATAGATTTATCGGTGCCTGGCCAACAGGATTGACCTTTGCAATTGGGCTCCTGGCAGTCATTCTAATGTCAATCAGGTCTTTTGTCCTTGCTCCGCCAGGCATGTATACCATTGACTTTATAAAAAAGGAGTCTCATGTAAAGGTCCTGGGGAAATTACTATATACAGACTTCCTATTTCCTTTTGAAATAGCTTCACTGATACTTCTTGTTGCAATAATTGGTGCTATTGTCCTTGCAAAGAGGAGGCTTAAAAATTAGGTTATGGTTCCGTTAAGCTGGTATATGGCATTAAGTACGGTGGTTTTTACCATCGGCGTTTTCGGGTTCCTTTCGAGGAGAAACATAATTATCATTTTCATGTCCATAGAGCTGATGCTTAATGCTGTCAATATCAATCTCATATCCCTGAGCCACTACCTGCAGGATCTGCGGGGACAGATCCTCGCCTTCTTTGTTATCGCTGTTGCAGCTTCAGAAGCTGCGATAGGACTTGCAATAATTATCGCCTTCTTCAGAAATAAGGCTACAGCCCATGTGGACGAGATTCAAGAGATGAAGGGATGATGAAAGTACAAAGTTTAAAGTTCAAAGTTAAAAGTTTAGAAGGTTGAAAATATGAAAACCTATTTATTGATACCCTTTTTACCTCTTGCAGCATTCGTCATAAACATCCTATTCGGCAGAACCCTTATCAAAGATAAGGCGCATTGGGTTTCATGCTCTGCAATTATTGGTTCCTTTATTGCAGCGGTAATAACCGCACTGGATGTTATTCATGGAAAAATAATAAACGAGGATCTATACACGTGGATGATCTCTGGAAAATTTTATGTATCGGTCGGATTCCTCATTGACCAGCTTACTGCAGTTATGCTTATCGTTGTTACTGGTGTGGGCTCTCTCATTTTCATATATTCCATCGGTTACATGCATGGCGATAAGGGCTATTACAGATTCTTTTCTTACCTCAGCCTCTTCGTATTCTTTATGCTCATGCTTGTTATGGGAAATAATTTTGTGGTGCTCTACCTGGGTTGGGAGGGTGTCGGCCTCTGCTCCTATTTCTTGATAGGTTATTTCTTTAATAAAAAGGCAGCAGCTGATGCAGGGAAAAAGGCATTTATTGTAAATAGATTTGGAGACTTCGGGTTTGCCCTTGGCGTCTTCATGATCTTCCTCACTTTCGGAAGTATACACTATGCCCCTGTATTTGCCGAGGTTAAGAATTATGTCGGTCATACTGTTAATCTTCTCGGGTACGAGGTTAATTTAATAACGCTGATCGCTTTGCTTCTTTTCTGTGGCGCTGTCGGTAAATCAGCCCAGATACCTCTACATGTATGGTTGCCTGACGCCATGGAGGGTCCGACTCCTGTCAGCGCCCTCATCCATGCTGCAACAATGGTTACCGCAGGCGTATTCATGGTTGCAAGGTGTAATGCGATATTTAACCTCTCACCAGTTGCAATGAATGTCGTAGCTGTTGTTGGAGCAATCACATCCTTGTTTGCAGCTACTATCGCCGTTGTCCAGAATGATATAAAGAGGATCATCGCTTACTCTACATTAAGTCACCTAGGTATGATGTTCCTCGCATGTGGAGTTGGCGCTTATGCTGCAGGAGTCTTTCACCTTTATACCCATGCCTTTTTCAAGGCTCTCCTATTTCTTGCGGCAGGAAGTGTCATCCATGCCGTTCACCATAATGACATTCAGAGAATGGGTAGTCTTAAAAAATATATGCCGATTACCTACATTACTATGTTCATTGCAGCATTAAGCGCTGGAGGAGTTCCAGGTCTTGCAGGATTCTTTAGCAAGGACGAGATCATTTGGTCTGCCTTTGCCTCTGGAAGCCCTGTAGGAAAGTTTGTATGGATGATCGTTACGGCTGTTGCGTTTTTTACGCCTTTTTACTCATTCAGGATGATCTTCCTTACATTCCATGGGAAATTCCGTGGAACCCATCACGAAGAACATCACCTCCATGAGTCGCCTGCAGCTATGACCATACCTCTTATAATACTAGCTGCCGGTGCAATCGGGGTAGGATGGGTCGGCATCCCTGAAATACTCGGAGGAGGTGCCCAATTTGCTGAGTTTCTGAAACCCGTAGTCGGGCATCCCGAGTTCCACGGAACTCATGCACAGGAATTTGGGATAATGGGTCTTTCGACGACTATAGCCCTTACCGGACTTGTTATCGCTGCAATCTTTTATCTTGTGAAAACTGGAATACCTGTTAGACTCGCACACAACTTCCGCTTCATTTACAGGATACTCTTCAATAAATACTATGTTGATGAGTTCTACAGCTATATCCTCATCCGACCAACTCTCTGGATTGCTAATCGTTTTATTGAGGGTTTCACGGACGCAAAGATCATCGAAGGTATTGTGAATGGTGTCCCGAAGACAATCGGAAGATTCGCCGGAATATTGAGGAAAGCACAGACAGGTCTTGCACAGCATTATGCAATCATAATGGCTGCCGGTGTACTTATTTTAATTATTCTAATGCTATGGTGATATTATGGAACAGGTGATAATGAATAGCCTTAATTATCCGATTCTCAGCACGATTATATTCCTTCCTGTTCTGGGTGCCCTGCTCCTCACCCTTATCCCCAGATCGCAGGAGTCTCTTACAAAATGGGCAGCCCTGATATGTGCTGTTCTGACATTCATCCTTTCCCTCCCTCTCTTTATAAATTTTGACAAGACTACCTATAAGATGCAGTTTGTCGAAAGACATGATTGGATATCTGCCTGGAATATCAAATATTACTTGGGTGTTGATGGTATAAGTCTTCTTCTTGTCCTCCTTACCACCGTCTCATCGATTCTCTGCATCCTTATATCCTGGAATTCCATAAAGATAAAAGTAAAAGAGTTTTACATATCTATCCTTCTGACTTGTGGTGCAATCGCAGGGGTATTTTCTTCCCTTGACCTATTTCTCTTCTATATCTTCTGGGAGGCGATGCTCATCCCCATGTATCTCATTATCGGGGTCTGGGGAGGTCCGAACAGACTTTATGCAACGATAAAGTTCATCCTGTATACGCTGGTTGGCAGTGTGTTGATGTTAGTCGGAATAATCTTCCTCTATTTCCATGCAGGCAGGACATTTGACATCCTCGAGTTAACAACAAAAACATACCCCTACAATATACAGTTTTGGCTTTTCTGGGCCTTCTTTGCTGCCTTTGCAGTGAAGGTCCCAATGTTCCCTGTTCATACATGGCTTCCAGATGCACATACTGAGGCACCAACAGCAGGCAGTGTAATCCTTGCAGCTATTCTTATCAAGATGGGGGCATACGGCTTCCTGAGGTTCTCTATACCCCTTTTCCCTGAGGCTACAAAGGCATTGGTTCCTGTTATGTTGACCCTCTCTGTTGTAGCCATCATATATGCTGGATTAGTGTGCCTCATACAGAAAGATTTAAAAAGGCTTATTGCATATAGTTCCGTAAGCCATATGGGTTTTATTACCCTGGGAATCTTCGCCCTCAACAGCCAGGGAATAGAGGGTGGGATCATACAGATGATCAATCACGGAGTTGTAACAGGTGCACTCTTTATGTGTGTTGGAATAATCTATGATAGAACACATACCCGGAAGATTGCAGATTATGGTGGACTCGCAACCCCAATGCCTATATATGCAGCCTTTTTCATGGTCTTTACCCTCGCTGCAGTAGGACTTCCAGGCACGAACGGATTCATAGGGGAATTCCTCACACTCCTTGGTGGGTTCACAGCGAATAAATTAGCTGGCGTGCTTGCTTGCTCAGGAGTAATCATCGGAGCAGGCTATATGCTCTGGCTTTACCAGAAGGTTTTCTTTATGAAGATCAATGAAAAAGTTGTTGGACTGCCTGATATGGATTTAAGAGAGATGGTAGCTCTCGCACCTCTTATTGTCCTTGTTTTATGGATAGGAACCTATCCAGTCCCATTCCTTGATTTTATGCACCCAACAGTCCAGCATCTTTTAGAGAGGGTTAATGTAGCAGGTGGTCAAGAGACACAGATAGCAAGAATCCTCATGGAGGTAATCAGATGAATTTCACATTCCCGAATCTCGTGCCTGTCATGCCTGAGCTTTATATGACCGCCCTTGCTCTTATACTCATCCTGGTAGACCTCTTTGTAAAAAAGAAAGAGGTTCTTGCAACTTTGAGCATCATAGGGGTAGCTGTCGTGGCATATTCCTTGATCGGGTCTTCTGGTGTAACCTTTGGGGGTATGTTTCTCTCCGATGGTTATAGCTCCTTCTTTAAGGCCATCTTTTTAATAAACGTTGTCCTCTCTGTTCTCATATCTATTAAATATATTGCTGTCGAGAGGGTAAATTACGGAGAATATTACAACCTAATCCTTCTTGCAACTCTTGGCATGATGATTATGGCTTCAGCTGGCGACCTTATTGTACTTTATCTTGGCCTCGAACTTATGGCTCTCAGTACATATGTCCTCGCAGGATTTATACGACATGATGTTAAATCAAATGAGGCAGCATTGAAGTACTTCCTCCTGGGTGCCTTTTCATCGGCTTTCCTGCTTTACGGAATTTCAATGATCTATGGTCTCACAGGTACAACTGATATTAAAGCAATTGCGCACTTTGTCAGCGAAAAGGGTCTTATCGGTAATCCTGCACTCTCCCTCTCTATGGTACTCTTTGCTGTTGCCTTTGGGTTTAAAATTGCTGCAGCACCATTCCACATGTGGGCACCCGATGCGTATGAGGGAGCACCTACGTCTATTACTGCCTTTATGTCAGTTGGTCCCAAAGCAGCCGGTTTTGCAGTTCTCGGAAGAGTCTTCATGATTGCCTTTGCGTCCCTGAAAATCGAATGGGCAATGGTACTCATTCCTCTTTCAATCCTTTCTATGGCTGTTGGTAATATCGTTGCTTTAGCCCAGACAAACATTAAGAGGATGCTTGCATATTCATCTATCGCTCATGCGGGATATGCCCTTATTGGTATCATTGTAGCAAACAATGAAGGCCTTTCCAGTATGATGAACTACCTGATGATATACGCCTTCATGAATATGGGGGCTTTCGCAGTAGTAATCATGCTCAGGACTGAAGGTTTCAAAGGTGACAATATTACAGACTATGTAGGTCTTGCCAAGACACATCCATTTTTGGCAGCCCTTATGTTGATATTTATGTTTTCCCTTACCGGTCTTCCTCCCACAGCCGGCTTTATCGGTAAGTTATACGTGTTCATGGCTGCAATCAATGCCGGTTACACATGGCTTGTCATCGTTGCAGTTGCTTTCAGCGCGATATCTGCTTATTTCTATTTGAGAATCGTTATGTATATGTATATGAGGGAACCTGAAGTTGAAGTAAACACCTCTCAATCCGGTACACTGGGGGTCGCCCTTGGAGTTACAGCAGTAGCTGTGCTCGTAATAGGCGTATTTCCATCTTTCCTCGTAAAGCTTGTCAAGGCTGCAATATCAGGGTTTTAGAAAAGAAACAATCAGTAAACCTTAGTAATGGAATACCCCCTGGCCTGTAAAGATAGTTATTTTTTTCTTTTCAGTGAAAAGAAGAGTAATACCATTGCGCCTATTCCGATTAAAGAGCGTACAATCGCACCTGATAACAAAATGCCCTTTTTCAAAATCTTTTTCACCTTATTTGTGTCACCCATCTCAACCAATAATATCATCCCGCCCAGATGAAAGGAAAGCCTAAACACCTACTCGCAAGGAGCTGAATGTATGTGGAGTCAAACGAGGACATTCCCCTCTCTTATAAAGAGGGGATAGGAGAGACTATAAATTATAAGAATATACGCTACTATCGCAGGAAGCGGGCACTTTTCTCACTGCCTCTTATGTATCAATCTTTCCAGTTAACCACGATTCATACCAACGAGGGATTTTAACACGCATACCAGTCTTGGATAGCCTTATTACCTCCTCTATCCACCCCAATCTGTTCTCTAAGCTTTCACACCACTGCTTCAATTCATCTAACTGATTGAGCATGGTATCAAATAATTCCAAGTCATACATCATCGTGACTCTCACGTTATCCCTGCATGGCACGTTGTTCCGTCCATTGTTCGATCGCGCCCGTTTCTTCATGACACTATCATTATCTTCTGAGGAGCAGAAATCAGTGATATAAATCACGTCTCTTTGGCCTTTTCAGCTTTTGCAATTTCTAATGCCTGTAATGCTTCTGCTCTTACTTTTTCCAGGGCTTCTTGAACGTAATCATCTGTTATGGAACTACGAACATTGTCTATAATGCCGAGCATTCTCTGCAACGATTTGCCAAAGAGCGAGTTTATGCCATAAAGATACGCTTTTTCTAATATATTTATATCAGCCTCAGGAGAACTCATCAATCTTTTCAATTGTGATATTGCATACTCAATAAAACGCCGTTTAAACTTCATTTCCAGTTCTAAAGCTTGCTCAATATGGATATCTGCACGGACCATTCCCCGCGCTGCAAGCTCACTAAACAAGTGGTCATAGTGCCTCTTCCTTTCCCTTTCGAGAGAATCCAGTTCTTTGTTTAATAATTCTCGATAAGATTGACCTCTTTCTTTCATATATTTTCTGGGTATGAATGTTTTAGGGCGCTCTTTTCGATGGCATCTATAATGTGTATATCCCAAATCCAGCGATAATCACTGCAAGTATCGATTGTATCTGTCATTGCGAGCACCCAAAGGGTGCGTGGCAATCTCTGCAGAAAAGGCGAGATTGCTTCGTTTCACTCGCAATGACAATCCTTATCGTTGGATTTGAATATAAATAGAATAGCACAGAGAAAACCGTCTGTGTTATGGTGGCAACTTCTAAAAGGCGAAGGCCAATTTGGAAAGATGCAAAGCCATTTTTTAATACCTCATCAAAAAAGGCTGTGGCCAAATGGCTTGTACTTATTGCCATCTGTGGGATGAAAGCTAAGAGAATTGATTTCGAGAGAATAACAACTTAGCGATATTTATCCAGACAGAAAACAGAATCAACAGGTACCTTTATGAACAACTTTTTCATAAAGACTCTGATTTTTTTCGAGATACTCATTCAGTCCCTTCAGAATCGAAAGAAGAACACATTTAAAGATCGGCATAATCGAAGTATCAGTGAAATAAGAAAAAATGTTATATTCCCTCGTTGGGGTAAAACCAATCAGTGTCCATTCAATGTACCCATATCTCGCTATTATCTCACTAATCGTATCAAAGTCAGCTTGTTTCACAATAATCACCTCCTAATCATAAAAACAGCACATTCTATGCCAATTTTAGTCTTTTACAACATTTTGATTATTAAAGATAATAATGAATATGGAGGTGCTTTAATAAAGAATTGTGACAAATATTGTCTATATTATAGCGGAGGGGAGAAATCTTTCAGGCAGATCTTTTACTGTACCCCTAACTCTTTTTTAAGCCAGTTTTCAATCTTTTTATTAATGGGGCACATCCCAAAGTATTCCTTGTTCTTCTTTTCTTCGATGGCCTCAGCTATGAGTTCATCGGGAATTTCATCAATCATTGCAACTGTTTCAGCATAACCCGAAGAGGTATGGCACATGAGAAAAAGAGCAGGTTTCTTTGAGGTCATTTTATCTATATAAAACAGATACCCTGTTATCGTCTTAATTTCTTGCTTGCCTTCTTCCGTTATCCCGCATCTTGGTTCCATGAGTTGTTTCGGCTCAATGTCCCAGATGATATTTTTCAGAATATGTTTAGATCGCTTGAGAACAGCTAATGATGGGATGTCATAAAGCCCCATATGTCTTTGCCTCCTTAAGCACTTTTCGATCTTCTCTCAGGTACTCTTACTTGCTTAATCTTTCCCTCATTCCATTCTTTTGAAACGTATAGACCGCAGTAACAGCTCCCGAATTCCTTAATATCTGGGGCTCTGTAAACACATGGGCATATAATGTCCGAGTCTTTTTCCTTTACTCCCGTTGCAAGTCGGCAGGGGCATGAGCGATAACCATACCGTGATTCATTTGTGAGAAGCCCTTTTAGTATCTCATGGACATATGCTTTATCTTTGTTGAGCTGGATGCCCTGCGATTCAGCATATTTATTGAGTATTTCATAAAGTCGTTCCGAAGTCATTTAATACCCAGGGTATCTTTTATTGCTTCTTCATCAAACTCCACTATAACTTCTTCTATCACCAGTGTAGGATAAGTCACTGCCGGATTATATTTCTTCACTTCCTTTGATATAACCCACTGTTCACCACTGTCAAGTAAGTCAACGTCTATGAGTTCATATTTTATATTGTGTTCGTCAAGAATTTTTTTTACTTTTTTACACGTAGGGCATGTACTAAGCGAATAAAGTCTGACCTTCTTTTTCTGCTCTTCCACATTTTCTCCTTATAACTAAATACCTCTAACCTCTAAAAACCTATTTTTGCAGTAATGTAAATTTACCACATCACATAGAGTCTTATCCAATGTATAATATTTGTACTCAAACAAACAGGATTTCCAGTTACCACGGTTATAATGGATCCCCTCGGTAAAAAGGAACTTTTGGATTTCTACAACAGGCATCTGAGGGACTTCGGTGATGCACCGCAGGCTGTCAGATGGACACCTGAGGGCCAGCTTCGCAGATATAAAGCCCTTATAAAGATAGCAGGTAATTTTCCTGGCAAAAAAGTCCTTGACTTTGGGTGTGGAAAGGGAGATTTGTATGGATATATGAGAGAGAAAGATATATCTGTCAAGTATTGTGGGATTGACATAAACGAGAACCTGATTGAACTTGCCAGAAGGAAATATCCTGAGGCAGAGTTCATCTCCATGGATATCGAAGAAGCTGAGTTTAATCGGGATTTTGATATCATTTTTGTCTGTGGTATATTTAACCTTCGGATTGCAGGGATTGAGGAGTCCATGAAACTTGTACTGGAAAAACTTTTTAGGCTTTGCAATGAGGCGCTTCATATAAACCTTCTTACATACTATACCCAGCAGAGGAGCGTGGAACTGTTTTATGTAAAGCCTGAAGAGATATTACAGTTTGCTATTGCTAAGCTTTCTCGATCTGTAATGCTAATGCACACAAATGAAGATATTTTTTTGTCTGTTTACAAATAACATTTTTGCGAAAATACTATATCCTTCCTTTTTAGATATAAAACCTATTGATCATTTAACCCGAATAATGCAGACATTGTTCAAAAATTTATTTAACTTGATGAATTATTGGGAATATTTTTATTTGTTATATCCACTAAAATATTCCCAAAACCATCAGTTAAGGGGACACTAAGATATCAAAAAATAAATTTTTTCACAACATCTGCATTATCTAAATTGCATTATTTGGATTAACCTGATCTATTTCTATCAAACTCATCCATCCTGTCAGATAGGCTCTTCCAGTTGCAGGTCTGTATGAGCTTGACGAGCTTATGCACAGCCCCGCTCTGAATAATCCTGCGTCGCTCGGATTCATCTTTCAC
>DASPRG010000181.1:0-5190 GCA_035624555.1 Thermodesulfovibrionales bacterium | reverse complement strand
TAAAGACATGGCCAATCATTAAGAGACAGATAAAAACTTTACATGTACCTTGGCTTGAAGATATGGCATCCTCCAAGAAAGACCCCTTTAAGATATTGATCTCCTGTATTCTGAGTTTGAGGACTCAGGACAAAGTGACGGGAGAGGCATCAGAGAGGCTTTTTCAGCTTGCCTCAACTCCGGAGAAACTATCAGAACTTACAGTTGAAAAAATAGAAAAGGCTATTTATCCTGTTGGATTTTACAGGATAAAGGCTCACAGGATTAAAAAGATGAGCAAAGAAATTGTCCAGAAATATAATTCAAGGGTTCCTGATACCATTGATGAATTACTCAAATTGGAAGGGGTGGGAAGAAAGACTGCTAATCTTGTATTAACCCTCGGTTACAACAAAGACGGTATATGTGTTGACACCCATGTTCATAGAATCGTCAACAGATGGGGGCTTGTAAAGACAAAGTCACCAGACCAGACAGAATTTGGTTTGAGAAATACTTTACCGGTTAAATACTGGAGGGAATTAAACGGTATTCTTGTTGCCTTCGGACAGGGGATATGTAAACCTATATCACCGATGTGCTCTCAATGTAATATACGTTTGTTTTGCGACAGAATTGGGGTCACTCTTAGTAGATGAAAAGCTTCAGCAATTATTTACGAGTCTCTTTTCTTGCAAAACCATTCGGCAGAAGTTCAGTGATATGCATCTCCTCTACACCACCATGGCTCTGAAAGATAACGATGGCATCAGGACCGAATTCAAAAATAACCTGTCTGCAAGCTCCGCAAGGAGGGCAGTCACTTCCACTTTCATTAGCAACAGCAAGAGCTTTAATCCTCATGTTTGCTCCTTCCAGCGCCACAGCAGAAAAGATCGCTGCCCGCTCAGCACAGACAGTGAGGCCGTATGATGCATTCTCTACATTACAGCCAGTAATCATAGAACCCTTTTCTGTCAGGACTGCTGCCCCAACCTTGAAGTTCGAATAAGGTGCATAAGCCTGTTTTAAAGCATCCCTGGCAGCTTGCAAGAGCCGAACCATCTCATCATTAGAAAGACATGCTTGCCCCACTAACACAGCCTCCCTGTAAATCAGATTTTAGCACAGATGGCAATACTGTTTGTCAGATAACGATTTAAATCTGCTAAAATACACTATATCTTTCATACTGGAGCATACATATGAAGAGGATACTTATAGCATGCTTCGTCTCTCTCTTACTCCTCGCTAACTGCCAAAAAAAGGAAGAGCCAAAAGTTCGGACACCATACCCGGCAGGACCTGTCCAGGGGGAGAACGAAATCGCCCTCCTTCAGGATATAGTTAGAAAGGATCCGAAGAATGTCGGTGCATGGATAAAACTCGGGAATATCCTGATGGACACACACCGCTTCCAAGGGGCGATAGATGCATATCAGAAGGCCATTGAGATGGATCCGAAGAATGTGGATGTCAGGGTAGACATGGGTACATGTTACAGGAATACTGGAAGGCCAGATAGGGCAGTTGAAGAATATAGGAAAGCACTCGCTATAAACCCACGCCATCTGAATGCGCATAGAAACCTTGGCATTGTCCTTGCCTTCGACCTCGGAGATAAAAAACAGGCGATTAAAGAGTTCGAAGAATACCTCAGACTTTCTCCAAACGCCCCTGATGCCGATCAGCTGAGACAGGAGACAGCAAGGCTGAAGGCAGCTCAATAATCATGCTCGCAAAACTCGCTATTATCCCCTCAAAACCAGGCGTTTATATCCTGAAAAGTGAAAAGGAACGAGTATTGTATGTTGGCAAGGCAAAAATTTTAAAGAACCGCCTGAGAAGCTACTTTCAGAAATCATCACACCTTGACCCACGCAAAGCAGCCATGATCAAAAATGTAAAAGATTTTTCATATATCGCTACTGATAACGAGCTCGAGGCCCTTGCACTTGAGGCAAACCTGATAAAACAATACAGACCGAAATTTAATGTAATCCTGAGAGATGATAAAAACTATCCCTATCTCAAGCTGACTATCCAAGAAGAGTGGCCCAAGCTTGAGGTTGTAAGAAGGATTAAGAAAGATGGGGCGCTATATTTCGGTCCTTATGTTCCAGCAGGCTCAATGTGGGAAACCCTTGCCTTTATAAGAAGGAATTTCCAGATAAGGGGATGCCGCTACGTACTCGATAAGCCAATGAGACCGTGCATCCAGCATCAGATGGGTAGATGCCCTGCGCCCTGTGCAGGAAAAATAAGCAGGGAGGAATATCTTAAACTTGTTGATGAGATAAGACTCTTCCTGAAAGGAGAGAAAAAAGATCTCCTTGAAGAACTCGAAAAAAAGATGCTGATGTTTTCAAAAGAGACGAGGTTCGAGGATGCAGCCAGGATAAGAGACAGAATCAAGGCTCTCCAGCGTGCATGGGAGTCACAGAAGGTGGTTGCCCCTGAACTCGGAGACATAGACGTTATCGGCTTTCATAAAGTAGATGGTACGATTTCCTTTGAAGTCTTTTTTATACGAAACGGGATTATGATCGGCTCAAAAGACCTCGTGATGAAGAACATCGAAGGTCTCTCCGATAAAGAGTTGCTGCATACCTTCCTCTCACAGTTCTATTCAAAGGAGATTATCCCTCCTTCGGAAATCATAACACCTCTTCTGCCCGCAGAATCAAAATCGCTTGAAAAGTGGCTCAAGCAGCGCAAGGAAGAGGCCGTTAAAATATCAACGCCCAAAACTGGAAAGAAAAAAGAACTCCTCCTCATGGCATCAGAGAATGCAATGCTCATATTGAGAGAAAAAAGGGAAGCGAAGATAGATGACCTTTTAATGGAGATAAAGGAAAAGCTGAGGCTTGAGAAATCTCCTGAAGACATAGGGGCCTTTGATGTATCGACTATCTCGGGAAAAGAATCTGTCGGTGCTTTTGTGTACTGGAAAGGTGGAGAGTTCAACAAGGATATGTACAGGAGGCTGCGGATAAAGACGATCCTGGGGATTGATGATTACTCGATGATGGAGGAGATCGTCGAAAGGATCATTAAAAACCTTGATGGTCATATGCCTGACCTCATTATTATTGATGGGGGAAAAGGACAGCTTGAGATAGCAAAAAGTGTTCTTGATAAGAATAGGACTTTGTTTCCTGAAGCCCCCATGGTAATTGCAATTGCCAAAGACCCAGACAGGGCTTTTACACCATTATCAGAGGACCCTATCGACCTCGATGACGGCAGGCCATCTTCTCTACTCCTGAAAAGAATTCGTGATGAGGCCCACAGATTTGCCATAGGCTATCATAGGAAATTAAGGGCAAAAGGCCTTATGCAATCACCCCTGGAGAGGATCCCCGGCATAGGAAAGAAGCGAAGGCTTGCCCTTCTAAGACATTTTGGTAGTATAGAAGCCATAAGAAATGCTACTATTGAAGATATAAAGAGCCTTAAGGGTTTTCCCAAAGGAATCGCTGAGAATCTTTTAAATGCATTAAGGAGGTCATTATGATACAAATACTCTTATTGATTCTCCTTCTCCTTATGCCTGCCTATTCAGAGGCGGCCTTCACAATTTATCTAAAAAACGGTTCTGAAATTTCTGGTGTGAGCTCATATGAAAAGAGGGCTGGAGAAGTTATTATCTATTTTGGCGGAGGAAGTATCGGGATACCAGAAAAAGACATTGCAAAAATTGAGGAAACAGGTGCCTCTGAAAAAGACTTCACCACAGAACAAACGACAACGCCTGAAACAGAAAAACCTGCTACCCCTGCCGCGCCTGCTGAAGAACCTGCAACCGCTGAAAAAACAGAAAGAGCGAATAGACTGCAAGCTGAATTAGATGCTATCAATGCAGAACTGAGCACTGTTGAAGGTAACGAAACCAATATAACGGCTACCTTGGAAGAAAAGACCGCCAGCAGACAGAATTGGAATCCTTATCAGCACCGTTATTTACAACAAGAGTTAGAGCCGCTCCAGCAGGAACTCTCAACTATACAGCAGAAAAAGTCAGAACTCCTTCAGCGAAAGGCATATATAGAAGGCGAGATGAGATCCCTTCAATAAGATGCACCCCTGTTATCAGAGTTCATTCTTAAATTTGGCATGCGTTATGGAGACATTGTGAATATCTATATTTCAGGTTCAATGGCATATGACAGGATTATGGACTTTCCAGGAAAATTATCAGACCACATCCTGCCGGATAAAATACACATCCTGAATGTATGTTTTACTGTTAACGGGATGGTAGAGAAATTTGGCGGCACTGCCGGAAACATAGCTTATTCACTTAGCCTTCTTAATGAGAGGCCGGTTTTAATTGCAACTATAGGCAAAGACTATGAAAGTTATTTCGACTGGCTGAAGAAGAACAATATTTCAGAAGAGGGATTAAAGATAATTAGAGAAGAGTTCACTGCCGGGGCATATATAATAACCGACAAAGCTGACAACCAGATAACAGGATTCAATCCTGGATCAATGAAATATCCATCCGGATACAAGTTTGATAATGCTGACTCTAAAAACTCAATAACCCTGATTGCCCCTGGAAACCTTCAGGATATGGTCGAATATGCAAAGATATGCAAGGAGAAAGGCATTGATTATATCTGCGACCCGGGGCAGTCTCTTACACAATGGGAAGGCAAGACCCTTAGAGAGTGGCTTGATGGTTCAATGTTGTTAATCTCCAATGACTACGAACTTGAGATGATTATGAAGATAACAGATATGGATAAAAAGGGACTGTTAGGTCTGACAAAGATCATTATAACAACCCTTGGAGAGAAAGGGTCTCTCATAAGGAATTCAGATTTTGATGTTACTATTCCGGCAGCAAAAGTCCATGACGTTGTTGACCCCACAGGCGCTGGAGATGCTTACAGGGCAGGGTTGCTGAAGGGAATTGTTTCGGGCAGAGACATTGAAACTTCAGCAAAGATGGGAACTGTTGCAGCCGCATTTGCGATAGAGAAATATGGTACTCAGGAGCATCACTATGCATATGAAGATTTTATTGAAAGATACAAAAGCAACTTTGGGGAGTTGTGAATGTAGTTCTGATCAGATGCTGCCATGATCAATGAAGAAGCATTAAAAGCCTACCTCAAGAAAGAATTCAAAGATATTATTCAAGTGGATATCAGAAAGCTCGGCTCAGGTGTTCAGGGCTCGGGCTTTCTTATAGAAATGAAA
>DASPRG010000161.1:0-8605 GCA_035624555.1 Thermodesulfovibrionales bacterium | reverse complement strand
TTTCACAGCCTCGACAACCTTTTCGACTTCAACAGTAGAGGCGATATTTATTCCGCAGTGGCAAACAAAGACGCCAATCCTCGGTTCTTCCCCTGTCAGATCTCTTTCCGGAGGGAACTCTTTTGTGACTGCCTCTGTACCGCGGGCCTCACCAAGAAGAGCCATAACTTCACCAGCTACAGCACTCCCTTGCATAACTGTTTCAGGTATATCTTTTGGTCCCTGATAGGTTCCTGTAACAAAGATTCCTTTCCGATTAGTCTGAACGGGTTTGAGGGGAGACGTCTTTGCAAAGCGATATGAGTTTGTCTCGATACCGAAAGTCTTTGCAAATTCCACCGCATCTTTATGAGGCTCAAGACCGACAGAAAGAACCACCATGTCGAAGGTTTCATCAATGAGCTTTCCATCCTCAGCAGCGTAACGAAGAAGCAAATCGCCTGTGCCTGGATCTTCGCGAACTGCAGAAATCATAGCACGCTGATATCTTACGCCATATTCATTTTTAGCACGTTCAACATATTTGTCAAAGTCTTTTCCAAAAGCACGCATTTCCATAAAAAAGATTGTAGGTTCTATTTCTGAATCGTGCTCTCTCGCGATAATTGCCTGCTTTGTGGCGTACATGCAGCAGACAGAGGAACACCATGGATTTGCATTATGAGAGTCTCTGGATCCTACACACTGAATCCATGCAACTTTTTTTGGATGCCTTCCGTCGAGTGGCCTCTTTATTTCGCCCTTATATGGACCTGACGCAGAGAGAATGCGTTCGAACTGGATTGCGGTTACGACGTTTCTCCATCTGCCGAATCCGAACTCTCCCCTCGCTTTTACATCATAGCGGTCCAGCCCCGGACAAAGGATGATAGCTCCAACATTTAATTCAAGTTCTTCCCCTACATCTTCATAGTTGATAGCACCGGCTTTGCAAGTTTTTTCGCAGATACGGCAACGGCCCTTCTTGAAATAGAGGCAATTGTCTTTATCAATAGCCCTGGTATTTGGTACAGCCTGCGGAAACAAAGAATAAATAGCCTTGCGCACAGCGAGGCCTTGCTCGAACTCACTTGTTACTTTCTTTGGGCATTTTGCCTCGCAATCTCCACAACCGGTACATTTCTTAGGATCTACATACCTCGGGGCAATTTTGATTTTAACCCTAAAATTTCCAGGTTCACCTTCAACTGATACTACCTCTGCCAATGAATGGATGTCGATATTCAGGTGTCTGCCAACTTCAACCATTTTTGGTGATATCATGCACATAGAGCAGTCACCTGTAGGGAAAGTTTTATCAAGCATGACCATGGTCCCACCGATTGATGGGTCCCTTTGAACCATGTGAACCTTAAACCCGCTGTCGGCAAGGTCAAGTGCTGTCTGCATTCCACCGATACCGCCCCCAACGACCAGGACAGAGCCTTTTTTTATAGAAGTAATCTTTTCATTCATATAGTTTCAATTCTTTTAGGAGTCCAAGAGAATCTACGAAATGCCTGTCTATCTGCATTTCCTGGGGAGTAAAGCCCATGGCGATGCCCAGAAGCTCTGTAATAAAAAAAACAGGAAACTTTTTCTGGATTCCATAACGTTCAGAGACCTGATCCTGATACATGTCCATGTTCATCTGGCACATCGGACAGGTAGTAACAAAACAGTTGGCCCCCCTTGCGAGAGCGTCTTTTATTATTTGGGACATGAGAAACAAAGCTGTATCAGTGTCATTTACTGTGGCTGAAGCTCCGCAACAGTCTGTTTTGTAACTCCAGTCAAGAGGCTCTGCTCCAAGAGCCTTGCAAACGGTCTCCATGCCCTGGGGATTTTCAATATTATCAGAGATTTTTATATCATGTGGAAATCTCGTCAACAAACAACCGTAATAACATGCAGGCTTGAGACCTTCCAATTTTTTTATTGACTTTTCTGCAATCTCGCCTGAATTTGCCTTGGACACAAGAATATCGAGGATACTTGATATTCTTATCTTACCCTGAACCTTTTTAGAGAGTTCTGCATTAATTTTGTTCTTTAGTTCAGTATCCTCAGACAGTATCTTTTGAGAGACCAATGTGCGGTTGTAACAGGATGAACAGGGGATAAGCATCTCTGAAAGACCGCTTGCATCTGCAATGCCCAGATTGCGGGCAGGGAGTGCGACAGCCAGAAAGTTATCAGTTTTGCTTGCTGATGTTGCACCACAGCAGTTCCAGTCCTCAATCTCTTTCAGCTCTATACCCAAATGCTTAAGTACTTTCTTGCACTGGATATCATAAAGCTCTGAGGAAGCATGGAGTGTACATCCTGGATAATACGCTATCTGCATAGTTTCAGCCCCCAGCCTTATCCCGGGCCTTCTTATACAGTCTTTTAATTTCAGAGAGTCTCTTAATTTTATCTAAGCGGAAATGTATCCTTTTCTTCTTCATCATTGAGATTCCCAGTTTTGCCTGGTTTTTCATTTCAGCAACGACAGTCTTCCATCCACCGCCATGCTTTAACTCTTTTTTCGCGTTCTGCATCTCATACAAACCGATAAATTCAAGCTCGTTGACGCGGCCGAAGTGAGAAGTCGATCTTAAAAATGCATCATGAAATGTAGAAACTTTTGGTAAAAGTGGTTCGATATGGGCTTCCTTGGATATCTGCTTAAGTGTTTCATTGATTCTTGCAGTCTGTATGTTGTTCGGGCAGCGTGTACCGCAGGTATAACATGCTACACACTTCCAGACAAGAAGATTGTTCAGGGCTTCTTCCTTTTCACCAAATATAATCATTCTAATCAGACGATCAGGAGTTAATCCTGTCTCTTCCCCCACAGGACAACCTGCTGCACAGCGCCGGCACTGGTAACAGGCAAGCAGGTTTTGACCTGATCTGTCCATTACTTCTTGTATCAGAGGTTGTGAAAGCTCAGGCCTGAATTGAAGAACCGGTGATGACATGTTTTGATTCCCTCACCAATAATATTTATAATAATTATATTATTAATTATAACATACGCTTTTTCATAAAGCTACTTTATTTCAACTGCCATCTTGGCTGCCTTTACCGCGTTGTACTTGAGCATAGTAATTTAGCACTTTAGAAATTCTGTGTCAAAATTAGCCTATGTTATTCATAAAAATTGATGGCAAATGTTGTATTCGAGCGGCTTTAAATTCTTTCGCAGAAAGAATTTACCTCGGAGGCTCGATTTGCATCGAGCCGAGAATAAGCGAGAATATTACATCTGCTAAGGGTTTCAAAATTTATGAATTAAGTGGGTTAGGCAGTAGGGTAGTGAGAAGAAAGGTTAGACAGGAGGTAAGGTTGATCAGTGTTCTCTTATAAAAGATTTTAAATATTTTTTTGCGTGGAATGATACTGACTATGCAATTTTTTTACGAGTTCACTGGTACCGCATTTTAAGCAGCGTTGAGCTTCTTTTACTGCCTGTTCCCAGTTATAACCCAGTTCTACCTCCTCAAAACTGTTTATCCGCTTTTCGATGGGAAGAGTTGGCATCTTCTGCCTTTTTTCTTTAGGTATAAGTTTAACTAAGTTCTCATTTAGCATCCCTGAAGCATGATATTGTTCCGATTCTTCAGGGAGGTTGCGAAAATAGCAGTGAATTGCTCTGGCAGATTTTTTCCCTGAAGCTATAGCTTCAATTAAGCTCGATGGTCCACTGACGACATCCCCACAGGCAAAGACATTCTTTATATTAGTAGCGGATGACTCATTAACAACTACCCTGCTATGCTCTCTTACGGATATGCCAGTAGTTTTAAGTGTCTCTTCTTCCGGTATATAACCTATTGCTGAGATAATTGTATCAGCATTAAGTTCAAACTCTGAGTTTTCCATAGGCACAGGAGAACGGCGTCCTGACTCATCCAACTCACCGAGTTGCATCTCGATACAACGCACCTTTTTAACATCTCCAGTTTCATTCCCTATAAACTCAATGGGGGCAGTAAGATACCTGATCTTTACTCCTTCTTCCTCTGCCTCTTCGAGTTCTGCGTGGTCAGCAGGCATTTCATCTAAGGTCCGTCGATAAATAATCGTAACCTCACGAGAGCCTAAGCGAAGACTGGTGCGAGAGGCATCAATTGCAGTGTGCCCTCCACCGATAATGACAATGTGTTTACCTAAACGTGGTCGTTGTCCCCTGCGAATTTGTTTCAGAAAGTCAACAGCAGCATAGATTCGAGTTAATTCTATGCCTTTACATTGAGGGAACAGACTCCTTTGACTTCCTATAGCGAGGAGTACGGCCTGAAAATCTTTGAGAAGCCCTTCAATGGTGAAGTCTTGGCCGAGGTATAAACCCGTCTTAACTTCAACACCAAGGGATAGGATAACATTGACCTCTTCCTGAACGACATCTTCGGGAAGTCTAAACTCAGGAATACCATCAACGAGCATTCCACCGAGTTTTTTTAGTGCATCAAAGATAGTAACCCGGTAACCAAGCAAGGCAAGGTCGTAGGCTGCAGCTAAGCCGGCTGGTCCACCACCTATAATAGCAACTTTTTCATCGCAGAGATGCTCTGGTTTCTGGAGGAGTTTCAGCTCTTTCGTCTGATCTGCTGCAAAACGCTTTAACATTGCGATTGCAATAGGTTTGTCGACCTGGCCACGCCTGCATACCTTTTCGCACGGCCTGGGGCAAATCCTGCCACAAATTGCAGGAAGGGGATTTACCTGACGGTTAATTCTAATTGCTGTCTCTGCGTCACCTTTTTCAATTGCTGAGATGTAGCCGCGTGCATCTGTGTGAATAGGACATGCTGCCTGACATGGAGGTACGACTTTAGGACTCATTCAATCCTCCAGATAATCATCTAAGAGACGTCTTAATCTTTTCAGAAAGGAAAGCTACCTTATATAAATATTATACTCATAAAATTCCCACGGGTGAATAAACCCTTTTATTTTATTCCTGCCTGCATCTTTGCAGCCTGGACTGTATTGTGCATTAGCATTGAGATCGTCATTGGTCCCACACCTCCGGGAACTGGTGTTATTGCTTTTGCCTTTTCCTTAACAGCTTCAAAATCTACATCACCCACTAAACCTGTTTCCAGTCTGTTGACTCCAACATCGATAACTACCACGCCTTCCTTTACCATATCTGCTGTAATGGTTTTTGGTTTCCCGGCAGCTACAATCAGGATATCCGCACGCTTGGTATGGAAAACAAGGTTTTTCGTGCCGGTATGACATATTGTAACGGTTGCGTTTGCCCCTTTCTTCTTCTGAAGGAGCATATTGGCAATTGGCTTACCTACGATATTACTTCTTCCAACAACTACCACTTCAGCACCATCTGTTTCTACTCCGGTCCTGATTAAAAGTTCCTGTATGCCATGAGGAGTGCAGGGAATAAAAGAAGGCTGGCCGAGCATCAATTTACCAACATTAACTGGATGAAACCCATCTACATCCTTTTTTGGATCGATTGCGTAAAGAACATCGGTCTCATTAATATGCTTTGGTAAAGGCAACTGTACGAGTATTCCATGAATCCTGCTGTCCTTATTCAGTTTTTCAATGAGGGCTAAGAGGTCTGTCTCGGTCGTATTGCCCGGAAGGTCAATCCTTTCAGAGTGAATACCCAACTCCTTACATGCCTTTTCTTTTTGCCCTACATATACTTTTGATGCCTCGTCTTGACCTACAAGGATTGTAGCTAACCCCGGGACAAGATTGTGTTTTGCCTTCAACCGCGCTACTTCCTGTTTCAGTTCTTCCCGTATCTGTTTCGATATTTCAGAACCTTTAATTAGTATTGCTGTCATGGTACCCCCTTTATCATAATTAATTAGGGCTTAGAGATTAATCCCTTTTCTTTATAAGTTCCAGTAATTCTTCCCTTGTGGATTGTTTTGTCCTGAATATACCCCTGACTGCTGATGTAACTGTCCTTGAGCCTGGTTTCTTTACACCTCTCATACTCATACAGAGATGTTCTGCATCGATAATTACCATAGCTCCTTTAGGTTTAAGCCTGTCCATTATTAAATCAACAAGCTGCGTTGTTAGTCGCTCCTGCACTTGTGGTCTCTTCGCAAGAATTTCAACTGACTTTACAAGCTCGCTCAGACCGACAATCTTTCCGCCTGATGGAATATATGCCACATGGGCTTTTCCTATGAAGGGAAGCAAGTGATGCTCACAAACAGAATAAAAAGGAATATCTTTTAAGAGTACCATTTCGTCGTGGGTTTCACCTTCGATATGGGCGAGTATCTCTTCTGATGGTGTCTTAAGACCTGCGAATATCTCTTCATACATTTTAGCGACTCGACGAGGGGTATCCTTAAGCCCTGCCCTCTCAGGATCTTCGCCGATACCCTCGAGTATGAACCTGACACCTTTTTCTATCTTTTTGAGATCCATGATAGCAGACCATCCCCCTACTGTGTCCGAATTTTAGCACTTATACAAATTCCATGTCAAAATAGGGGAGTAAAGTGATAGATCCCTGGAGCTTATGTAACTAATATAAACGTAAGAAGTTAAGTTACATCACCCCCAGCCTAACCCTCCCCCCTTGAGGGGGAGAGAAGGGTGAGGGGTACCATAGGTTAATGCGTTCATATTAATATTACCTGCTCGTCTGTTACGATGATATCTACTTTTATATCATGCATTTCTGATGGAATTGAATCAATGAGTTGCTCTTTGTATGCCAATGCGACAAATGGAACTTTCTTCTTAATATCAGAAAGAAGAATATCATAATAACCGGCTCCATATCCGAGACGATTACCCGCGTAATCAAAACCCGCTCCCGGAATAATAATAAGGTCAACACTGTCTATTTCCCTTAACCTTCTGTCAGGTAAAGACGGTTCTGGTATTCCCATATACCCAGGGGATAAATCCTTGAGATCCTTTATTTCATATAACCTGAGTCGGTGTTTTTCTTTGTCGACCTTTGGAACCAGAACGGTTTTCCCCATTTTAAAGGATTCCTCTATCATACTGATGGTATTGACCTCTGTCCTGAAGGAGGCATAGAAAAGTATTGCCTTTGCTGTCTTGAATTCCTGGAGGTTAAAAAGTCTCTTTCTTATAAGAACATCTTTTGTTTTTCTCTCAAAAGGCGGGATGGAATCTCTTTTTTCAAGGATTTTTTTTCTGAGTAGGTTTTTCATAGACACATGATTATAGACAGGGGATCTATTAACCCAACGATTTCTCAATCCTCTCTTTAATCTCTCTAACCTCACTGACGCTCGCCGGGGAAAACGTATAAGGAGATGAACCTTTGATATCAGCAGTCATTATTGCCTCATTGAAGTGAATCGAACCAACAATTTCCATGCCCTCGATGTTCTCTCTTATGAAGTTCAAATCATCAGTGTTTCTTACCTTATTTGCAACAATAAATACCTTTTTGACACCAAGTCCTGCTGCCATCTCCCTGACTGTTTTAGCTGTCTGTATGCTTCTCTGCCCTGGCTCAACAACAACGATAAAGGCATCTACAGACTCTGCGGTTCCCCTTGTGAGATGCTCTATGCCTGCCTCCATATCAACAATGACCACTTCTTTCCGTTCAACAACAAGGTGTCTGAGGAGTCTTCTCAGAAGCACGTTCTCAGGACAATAACAACCGGATGCAGCAGCCTTCGATTTACCCATGATAAGGAGGGTGATATTATTCAGGTGGTGTCCAATGCCCTCTGGCAGGTCATCAACCTTGGGATTGAGTTTAAACATTTCACCCATACTTCCTACTCTTGCTCCTGTCCTCTCTTCAATAAGTTCGGCCATATCAGCTATGGGCCTGATCTTTTCAGCCTTTTCTTTCGGGATACCCAGGGCTGATGCAAGATTTGCGTCAGGATCCGCATCGACGGCTATAACTCTTTTCCCTTCATCTGCAAACAGGTGGCTTAAGAGAGAGGTAAGAGTTGTCTTTCCAACTCCCCCTTTTCCTGTAATAGCTATCTTCATAATTTTATTCTAACCTTTCTTTTAGATTCATCTCCATGTCCCCCTATGACCGATATCCATTTTTACCTCTTGATTATCAGTGTTCATGTATGGTAAAGTTATGCAGCAATCAGTTTCCGGTGGCGATGCCGAAGGGGCCACACCCGTTCCCATTCCGAACACGGAAGTTAAGCCTTTCAGGGCTGATGATACTATGGCCGCGAGGTCATGGGAAAGTAGGACGCCGCCGGATTTTTTATGTCTTCTCAGTAAACCTCGTTTCTGTCTCAACCTTTCAGGATGAAAAATGTCCTTTCACTTTCGTACCACGAGGACAGGGAATTTTGTATCTTTATTGATAATCCCAAAGGTGACACTGCCAAGTACAGCAGCCTTTAAAGCACTTCTGCCATGGGATCCTATGACAATAAGGTCAGCTTTTGATTTTTCCGCTTCCTTGATAATTTCCTCTACTGGATGGCCTGTTCTGATAACCATACTTGATTGGACGCCTTTCTTTTTACATAATTTCTCAGCTTCTTCGAGATGCGCTTCAGCAGCCTGTCGAAGATAATCTTCAATAGGTTCTATGAGGTGGATAGAGGTCGCAGCAGCAGGAATAGACTTTGATACAAAGAAAGTTTTATCGATTACACTAAGAAATATTAAT
>DASPRG010000157.1:0-2824 GCA_035624555.1 Thermodesulfovibrionales bacterium | reverse complement strand
ATTAACCATGAGTATTGAGATAATCCTTCTTCTGCTCGAATCAGTGTTGCTCATCGTTACGGTAATACTCCTTATTTTCAGCTTAAGAGAAGGCAGGGGAAGGAGAAAACTTTTATTACAGGTCGAAAGGGCAACAAAGGTACTCACACGGCAGGAATACTTTCTTACTGTCACCGATGCCATGATGGATGCAAAGTCTGAAGTTATAGGGTTCATCACAGGAAGGCTCCCGACAGAGGAAGATAAAAAAAGGACAAGAGAGATTATAACCAATATCGAACGCTTAACAGAGAGAGGTGTTCGCGTTCAATATCTCCTCCCAAAGTTTCATGACAGATCACATGTCGGTAATCTGTATAAGAAGGCAGGAGCCGAGATTCGTTATGGTAGCTGCCCTATCATACAAGACCTTCGTTATATTGTCCTCGATGGCAGGCTTGTTGTGATCGGTCTCCCAGAGAGTACAGGTGAAAAAGAGGCAACAAGAAAAGGATACAGAATTCCATCGGAGGGCCTTGCAGCAGTGCTAAAAGAATATTTCTACAGGTGCTGGGAAAAAGCTACAAGCTATGATGAATATCTCAGGGAGGTAATCAAACAGACTGGTGCTTCGCTGAAGACACTTGCCCATGAACTTCAGATAGATGAAGAAGAACTTGAGAGGCTTACCCGAGGTTAAGATGAAAATAGGAATACTCAGGAAAATAGGGAAGAAGCTTCTCAAAGAAATCCCTTTCATCAGGCAGGCCCCCTTCACTAAGACTGCCGTCGGAATTGGTGCAGCAGGTGATAAGACATTCTTCATAGATAAAAGGGCAGAAGATATTATCATCTCCGGGCTGGACGAGTCAGGAGAAGCCGTAACAGTTATCTCTGAAGAGATTGGCATAAAAGATATAAGAGGTGGTGGCAAGAAGGTTCTTATAGACCCAATTGATGGAAGCAAGAATGCAATCTCGGGAATCCCCTTTTACTGCACATCCATTGCAGTCGTAGATGGAAATACCTTAGGAGATATCGACCTAGCTTATGTTGTTAATCTCATTAATGGTGATGAGTTCTGGGCAGAGAAAGGCAAAGGTGCTTTCTTCAATGGCAGGAGAATATTTACGCAAAAGGATGATGTATTTTATCTAATTGCATACGAGGCGCAATCTCCTTCCAAAGACATACAAAGGATAATGCCGCTTCTTTCAAAATCGAGAAAGACTCGATGTCTTGGTGCTACAGCTCTTGATCTTGCATACCTTGCTCTTGGTGCAATCAGTATATTCGTCACCCCATCCCTTTCGAGGAGCTTCGACTTTGCAGGTGGCTGGTTGCTTTCAAGAGAAGCCGGTGGTATTTTTACGGATATAAAAGGCAAGGGTATCGAGACCCTCGAAGTCAGCCTTAAAAAAAGTTCCTCTCTCCTTGTATCAGGTAATAAAAAACTTCACGAGAAGGCTCTGAGGCTTTTGGCCATAACATCAAGATAATCAGATAATATACCATCCTATTAACAGTCTAATAATAATGACAATATTATTTTGTAAAATCCCTCCTATCCTCCCTTTTCCAAAGGGAGGAATAACCCCCTCTTTGGAAAAGAGGGGTAAGGGGAGATTTTCTCAATAATGTTAATTCAATTTTGAGATTGTTAATAATTAGGGTCAGGCAGGATCTTTGTCACTATAAGGTTGAGGAGTTTCTTCCAGCGGTGTAGTTTGAAATGCGGGAGTTTCAACAACAGACTCACTGAGTATTTCCGTGGAGTAGTAATAGGTAAAAAGGGTAGCAATTATTGCAAGGCCAATATATGTCTGGAAGGTATAAGAGATGAACTTATACGGCAATGAAATGATTGTCCCAATCACAGGAATCAAGTCGAAGGGATAGCCGAGTAGGATCAGGAGAAAACTTACAAGGACATATCCCCCTAAAAGTATAGAGTAAAGCCAGAACGCACGTGGATGCTTTAATACATAATTTGAAGCCTCTTTGAGGGATTTCACAGGCCCTGTTCCTTTCATAGAGAGTGCAGCAGCTCCGTACATGGTTATTGAAAGGATTATAAGAAGGAAAATGAGGGCAATGATTATCAAAGTCAGAGAAAAAAAGAGCCCGAGAAAGAGAGCAAGTGTTGAATCCTGACTCTTCACAAAAGATACTAATGTTACTATACCTCCACCTAAGACGCCGAGGACAAAGGCAGTAGCAATCAGGATAACACCCACAACAGAGGTGAAACCAAGCATTGGTAGGAAAAGCCTTTTTGCCTCGGAGAAGAATATATGCATACTGAATTTCAGGGTATTATCTCTCAGAGCTTTTCCAATAACACCCACAGAACCACCAAATACATAGATACTAAATGTGGCGGCTAAAACAATATACATCAGAAGGCTCCCCATAACGATAAGGACAAGTCCGAAATACTTAGAGATGATATCAGAAGGCTCCTTAAGCAATTTGAGGACGTCTTCTACCCCTGCAATTCCTGTAAGGTCGATGCTGAATAAGACGAAAGCTATCGCAAGGGGTATAACGACTAAGACAATAAATCCGAAACCGCTCAGGACCACCATGCCGAGCTGGACGAGCAAAAGCTGCCAGATTCTGTGAACTACCTTGAATCCTTCTTTTATAACTTCAGAATATCCCATCATATTGAATGCTGGTATTGTAAGACAAATAATTAATATTAGCAAAGGGCAAAGTGCTAAGAGTATAAGAGTATTATGTTGAGAGCATAGTGCCAAGAGCAAAAAGTAAAAGAAATCCATACACTAAGCTCTTAGCTCTTCGCTCTATGCTGAATGCTCTATGCTTTTTGGGATTGGGT
>DASPRG010000143.1:0-4649 GCA_035624555.1 Thermodesulfovibrionales bacterium | reverse complement strand
CGGTTACAATTACCCTATTCCTCTGGAGTATCCGTATTCTGGTTATAGCAGTACAGCTACAGCTAATGCCGGTGAAAGTTATGTGAGTCGTGATGGTAATTCATGGAATGATATTACGGGATATTACAATAATACGAACGTTTGCTTAAAGGCATTTACAGTAGCACAGGAAGATACAACTCAATATACTCTCACAGTTAATACGACAGGTACAGGAAGTGGTCTTGTAACGAGCAATATCCCGGGTATTAACTGTGGAGATGACTGCAATGAGAGTTATCCCAGCGGGACACCAATAACTTTAACAGCAATATCTGTTAGTGGTTCGACGTTCACTAGTTGGATTGGTTGTGATAGCCCATCAGGGACTACTTGTTATATGACCATGAATTCAGATAGAACCATAACAGCAATATTCACACAGACTTCTGTCGCCCTTCTTAACCCGAATGGCGGTGAGGTCATTCCATCTGGTTCGACTTATGAGGTTCAATGGAAAGCTCCTTCGAATGCAGTCAGTTTCAGTCTGCTGTATTCGTTGGACAATGGCAGAACATGGAAACTGATAGAAACCGGGATAAAAGACAAGACATTTAACTGGACAGTACCTATCCCACGGCTTAATAAAAGGAAATGTCTATTGAAGGTCATCGGATATGATGCATTTAATGTGAAGTTAGGATCAGATATATCGGATGCACCGTTTACGATAGAGGTAGTGAAGTTGGCATCACCTAATGGAGGAGCAGGATTAACATACACATCAGGAGATTACCCTCTTCCTATAACATGGGCAACCAATGCAACAAGAAAACCTGTGGCAAAGTTAAAACTGTACTACACAAAGGATGGAGGGATAACCTGGATTCCAATAATCACCTTTACAGGTACTAACCCAGAAACTTTTGATTGGACAGTACCAACAGTGATAAGCACAAAAAGCAAGTGCAAGGTGAAGGTTGTACTTATAGATGCTTCTGGTAACATATTGGGAACAGATGCAAGTGACAGTTACTTTACGATCCAGCCATAGCTCAGTTTCTTCACTCTACCATTCGCGACAGAGTCTGAAACTTAAAACCTTCTTTATTAAAAAATAGCTCATGATAGAGCTGCTCTTATTCCCTTCACAAGATCCTCTAAATCAACTTCTCTCACTGTTCTTGCATCAATTATCAAAGAGTCTTCTCTTATCCTTGATATAATTGGAGGGGTACCTGCTCTCAATCTTTCCTCAAGTTCATTCACAGAGAGATTATCAGGTTTTATTGAAACTACATAGGTAGGGAAATCTATTTCTGGCAAAGATCCTCCTCCAGCCCTTGAAGAATCCGCCATTACCGCAATATGGGCATCTTTTATTTCTTTCTTCAATCTCTTGGATATCTTGTTTGCACGGCCTCTTATCTCTTCAGGTTTCTGGAGTAGCATCCTGAGAGTCGGGACATTCTCAATCGCCTTTTCTTCTTCGATGTATTCCATGAGTGTTGCTTCAAAGCCAGCAAGGGTAAGTTTGTCGATCCTCATAGCCCTTGTAATTGGATTCTTCTGAATTCTCTCTATATATTCTCTTTTGCCCACAATAACACCACCCTGAGGTCCACCGAGAAGCTTGTCACCGCTAAATGTCGTTATATCAAGACCTGAACTCACAATGTCTTTAACCACCGGCTCATCAGAGATACCGAATGGTTTCAAGTCTATGAGGCATCCACTTCCGAGGTCAAACATTACAGGTATCTGACACTTCCTGCCGAGACTCACTAGGTCTTCTACTGAGACTTCATCTGAGAATCCCATCAACTTGAAATTGGATTTGTGGACCTTTACGATAAGGGCTGTATTTTCATTGATTGCCTTTTCATAGTCATAAAGGTGGGTTTTGTTTGTTGTTCCTACTTCCCGGAGTATCGCACCGCTTGCTTCCATTACCTCAGGCATCCTGAAGGAGCCACCTATTTCAACAAGTTCCCCTCTTGACACAATCGCTTCTTTGCCTTTTGATAGGGTGTTAAGACAGAGCATAACTGCTGCTGCATTGTTATTGACAACAAGTGCATCTTCTGCACCGGTAACTTCTCTGAGAATCCTTTTGACATGCGTGTACCTCTTACCTCTTTTCCCTTCTTTCAGGTCATATTCCAGGTTGGAATAACTCCCGGCAACTTTTTTGATGTTTTCGAGAGCCCTTTCAGAAAGGAGAGAACGACCAAGGTTTGTATGGATTACGATACCCGTAGCGTTAATGAGTGGCCTGAGGCTATAGGAGGATAGCCTTCCGATGATATTTTCTATCTCCGCCGTCATAGATTCTTCAGAGATATCTGAAGTGAGACCCTTCAGAATTTCCTTTCTCCTCAGATCAATTACCTCCCTAATCGCTTCAAGGACATATCTTCTCGGATAGTTCTTCAGCCATTCCATTCCTTGATTGTTCCTCAGGATTTCATCAACTGAGGGTAAGGTCGAGAGTAGTTTCTGTTTTTCTTCCATGTCTTTTTCTACCATAAAAACTTAAAAATGAAAAGAGAAAAATTAAAAATAAAGAGCATCTTCTCATTGAAATGCCCTATTATGGTAGAATAATTTATGTTCCACGATATTCATGAAGAGTGTGGAATATTTGGGGTATATGGGCATCCCGAGGCAGCAAATCTTACCTACCTCGGATTATATGCACTTCAGCATAGAGGGCAGGAAGGCTCTGGCATCTGTTCAGCCGATGGAAGGCATCTCTTCCTCGAAAAATCCAGAGGGCTTGTTGCTGATGTCTTTAATGAAAAAAGGCTGAGAAGGCTTCCTGGCCATATTGCCATAGGGCATAACCGTTACTCTACAGCAGGGAGCAGTGTTCTGAGGAATGTCCAGCCCATTGTGGCAAACTTTGCCCTCGGTACCCTTGCAATCTCACACAATGGAAACCTCGTAAATGCAATAGAACTCCGGACATCCCTTGAGAATGAAGGGGCAATATTCCAGTCCTCCTCAGACAGTGAGGTCATCGTACATCTCATAGCCCATGCAAAGGGAGATGACTTCTATGAGAGGGTCCTTCATGCGCTGAAGCAGATCAGCGGCGCCTTCAGCCTCTTAATCCTGAGGGAAAAAGAACTCATTGCAGTAAGAGACCCCTATGGTGTAAGGCCTCTTTCTCTCGGTATAAAGGATGGTGCATATATCATTGCCTCTGAGACCTGCGCCTTTGACCTCATCGGGGCAATGTATGTGAGGGACATAGAACCAGGTGAGGTACTCATCATCGGGGAGCATGGATTGAGTTCTCTGAAACTTTACAATGCAAAGAAGGCCTTCTGTGTCTTTGAGTTCATCTATTTCTCCAGACCTGACAGTAACATCTTTAACGGGGTGAATGTGAATGAGATGAGGAAGGAATTTGGAAGGCAGCTTGCACGGGAATCCAGGACTGAGGCAGACCTCGTTATCCCGGTGCCTGACTCTGGCGTGCCTGCAGCAATAGGTTTCTCTGAAGAGAGCAAGATACCCTTTGATTTCGGTCTAATCAGAAATCACTACATTGGCAGAACCTTCATAGAACCAAAGCACAGCATACGGCATTTCGGTGTGAAGATAAAGCTCAACCCTGTGAGGAAGCTCCTTGAGGGGAAGAGGCTGGTTGTCATAGATGATTCAATCGTGAGAGGGACAACAAGCAAAAAGATCGTAAAGATGCTGAGGGAAGGAGGAGGTGCAAAGGAGGTAAACCTGAAGATAAGTTCTCCCCCTACTATCAGTCCCTGCTTTTATGGTATTGATACACCTACAAGGCAGGAACTTATCGCATCCACTCACCTCATTGAAGAGATCAGAAAATACGTCACTGCCGATTCTCTTACCTATCTAAGTCTCGAAGGGCTCAAAAAGATAATCCCTGATCCTCACAATTATTGCACTGCCTGTTTTGATAACCATTATCCTATCAGTTTCCCTGATGAACACCTTGAACAGATGGAATTCTTATTCAGGTAGGAACATTGATAACCTCGACACTGAGAGACATATTCAGAATTAATCTCGGTGTTAAAAAATACGAAAAGGTTCTTCTCTTTACAGACAGACCATCTGAGAAAGAAGAGATTGATGAATCTGATAAAGAACGAAGGTTGAAGCTCAGATCTCTCTCTCTCTTTGCTGCTGAGATAGGCAAGAATTTCTGTAAGACCATTATCTTCCATGAATATCCCGCTACAGGCAGTCATGGTGAGGAACCACCAGAAGAACTGTGGGAGCTTGCCTTCAGAAAAAAGACAGTTGAGAGCCTAAAGAGAGAGGGACTCCTTCTTTCCATTCTTATGAAAAATGCAGAGGATAGTGATATCCAAAAAGCAGAGAAAATAATCAGGAGAAATAAAGAGAATGCAGTGAACTGTGTGATCGCCCTTTCAAATTATTCTACAAGCCATACGAGGTTCAGGTATTTCCTGACGAGAATCTGCGGCTGCCGATATGCGAGTATGCCTCTCTTTGATATTTCGATGCTCGAGGGTGCAATGAATGTTGACTGGAAGGCCCTCGCAAAAAGGACTGTAAGTATTGCAAAGGAAGTAACAAAGGCTGAGTTTATAGAAATAAAGACTATAAACGGATCTTCTCTCTCTTTATCAAAAAGGGGGAGAAAGGCAGGGTCTGAT
>DASPRG010000120.1:0-15650 GCA_035624555.1 Thermodesulfovibrionales bacterium | reverse complement strand
CGGAGATTATATCCTCCTCGAGGCCTTTGGCGGAGGCCTTACCTGGGCATCAGCTTTAATAAAGTGGTAGTCTGCTGATTTATAAAGATTACGACATTGTTTGACTGAAAGAGCAACATTTTATTTTACATTACCGACACTCATAACTAAGCCGATACTCACAGTTAAATGAAAGACCTACAGGCAGATCTTTAAAATAGGGAAATAGGGACAACAACCCCCATATTTTGATAGCTAAAAGACCTTTCACGATAATCAAATTTAGGAATTATTTAATTGAAGTCTGAAGAATAATTAATCCTTCAGAAAGCCGACAGCTTTGTCCACCTTCTGGACGTATATAAAACCTTTAGACTATATCTGTTTTCTCTTTACTTAAAAAGCTTCGTTATTTTCCCTCTTTCTCCCATTTATTTAGGAAAGGCTTAATCAGGTCTATCGGAACAGGGAATATTATTGTTGAGTTTTTCTCTGTAGCAATCTCTGTCAGGGTCTGAAGGAACCTGAGCTGTAAGGCAGATGGTGCTGTTGCGATGATATTTGCTGCGTCTGCAAGCTTCTGAGAAGCCTGGAACTCTCCTTCAGCATGGATAACCTTTGCCCTTCTTTCACGCTCAGCCTCTGCCTGTTTTGCTATCGCCCTTTGCATTTCCATTGGCAGGTCAACATTCTTTACTTCCACTGCTGTTACCTTTATCCCCCAGGGTTCTGTCTGGAAATCAATTACCTTCTGAAGTTCGGCATTTACCTCTTCCCTCTTAGTAAGGAGGTCGTCGAGCTGGCTCTGGCCAAGGATACTCCTTAGTGTTGTCTGCGCTATCATCGAGGTTGCATATAAAAAATCCTCTACCTCTGTGATCGCCCTTACAGGGTCTATCACCCTGAAATAAACAACAGCATTCACCTTAACCGAAATATTGTCTTTTGTTATCACATCCTGAGATGGAACATCCATTGCAACGATACGGAGACTAACCTTGACAAGCCTGTCGATGATAGGAAAGATTATGACAAGCCCTGGACCTTTTACAGGTATAACTCTTCCAAGTCTGAAGACAACTCCCCTCTCATACTCCCTCAATATCTTGATTGCACTTGAGAGGAAATAAACGATAAGAAAGATTACTACAAGGAAACCCATAAATGACGGTGCAAATGGCATGCTTTCCTCCTTTTAAAGTTTACTCAGTTTACGGGTTTATTGAGTTTACTGAGTTATTAGATTTTTAATCTTTGGAAACTGTGTAAACAAAGTAAACCATGCAAACTTATCCCAGTTTTTTAACTTTCACCTTTAATTCTGAAACAGCCTCAACTATTATCTTTTCACCTTTTGATATCGGTTCATCAGAATATGCTGACCAACGTTCACCATGCAATGATACCATACCTCCATCTTTTGTTATTTCTGTATTTGCAATACCTTTAGCTCCTATTAGGCCCTCTGGCCCAGTAACAGGTTTTCTCCTATGTGCTTTAACAGCAAGACCGATTATAAGAGTGAAAAATAAGGTGGTTATAATAACAGCAGGCAGAATAACATAAAGAGAGAGCTTCATAAAAGGACCCGGTGATTCAAACAGCATCAATGAGCCTATAATCATGGCGATTATTCCTCCAATAGTGAGTATCCCATGGGATATGATTTTTACTTCGAGGACAAAGAGGATGATGGCGAGGATAATCAGCAAGAGCCCTGCATAATTTACCGGAAGTGTCTGGAATGCATAGAAGGCAAGGATAAGAGAGATTCCTCCTAATACTCCAGGAAAAATTGAACCAGGATTTGTAAGTTCAAAAAAGAGGCCGTAAAAACCGAGGAGCATCAGCATATATGCAATGTTCGGGTCTGAGATGAGATTGAGTATTTTATGCCTGAATCCTATTTCTTTTCTGATAACCCTTACATTTTTTGTATTCAGAACCCTTTCACCCATAACAGTCTTTACCTTTCTACCATCTATATCAGAAAGAAGGGTGTTCAGGTCTTTACTCACAAGGTCTATGACTCCCTCCTTTAATGCTTCTCCTTCTGTTGCAGAAATGCTCTTTCTTACCGCATCTTCAGCCCACTTTACATTCCTTCCATTTCTCTCTGCAAGAGACTTTATATAAGCTGCTGCATCATTCGTCGCCTTTTCAGCCATTTCTTTCTCCATCTTTCCTCCGATACCTACTGGATGGGCTGCTCCTATATTGGTACCGGGTGCCATAGCCGCAATATGGGCAGCCATTGTAATAAATACACCTGCAGAAGCTGCCCTGCTCCCACTCGGTGCAACATAAACAACAACAGGAATTTCGCTTCCAATGATATCCTTAACAATATTCCTCATCGAGGTATCCAGCCCACCCGGGGTATCCAGCTCAATTATTAATGCCTCAACTTTTTCCTTATTCGCATCATTAATACTCTTTCCTATATATTCTGCAGCAACGGGGTTGATGACACCATCGATGGTGATTACCATAACTTTTCTCTTTGGCTCTTCTAATGAAGCAGGAGAAGAATATAAAAGGATAAATAAAATGAGAAGTATTATTCTTTTAAGCATGATCCTTGCCAATAAAACTTCTAGGGCTTAATAAAAATTATAGAGCTTAAGAGAATAAATTACAATAAGGGAAGAAGAAAAGATAAGTAAGTAGCAAAACGTGTAAGGTAAAACTTTAAAAAATTCCCCTCTTTTGTAAAGAGGGGCGAGGGGAGATTATAAATTCTCGAGTGTCTTTTCAATTGGCAACTACAGGCTTTAGCCTGCGTAAATTAAAGGGAGTATTAAGTACTTATCTTTAGTAATCCCCCTCATTCCCCCTTTAGAAAGGGGGGCTTTGAAAAAGGATATATTACTGTCACACAAAAATTTGCTACTTCTATGATCGAAAAACAGGATGCCCCTTGGCTTATGCCAAAGGGCATCTTAATATTATTATTTTTAAAACAGTCCTTTCACCTTTCCTGTTTTCAGATCCACATCAACACGACGATAAGCAGGATCGGATGATGTTCCTGGCATAAGGCTGATATTTCCTGCTACGGGACAGATAAACCGTGCACCACCATAAATAAGAAAGTCACGGATATGAAGTATCCAGCCCTTTGGTTCACCTTTGATTGTTGGGTCATGAGAAAGGGAAAGATGGGTTTTGACCATCATAGTGGCATAGTCGTTGAATTTTGGATCTTTCTCGAACCGTTCTGCCTTTGCCAGTGCTTCTGGAGAATAGCTCACACCATCAGCACCATAAACCTCCTTAGCTATCAATTCAACCCTTTGCCGGGTAGGTGTATCAAGGTCATAGAGAAATTTAAAATTAACCTTGTCATTACATGCATCGATAACAGCATCAGCCAGTTCAAGTGCTCCCTCGCCTCCATATCGCCAGTGTTGAGATACTGCAACACGTGCACCGGCTGCTTCGCACATCTTCTTGGTCAATTTTACTTCTTCATCTGTATCAGCGTGGAACCGGTTTATGCAGACGACAGGGTTTATCCCTGCTTTTTTAACAGTATTGATGTGGTGAATGACATTTTTCATTCCATCTTCAAGCCATTTGAGATTCTCCTCAAAATATTCTTTGGGAATCGGTCTGCCTGGTACAACTAATGGAGCACCTGCATTGACCCCATGATGTTTCAATGCCCTTATAGTAGCGGTAATCACCGAGACATTGGGTATATTTCCAGAATAACGGCACTTTACATTCCAGAACTTCTCAAAGCCGATATCAGCACCGAAACCTGATTCGGTGAGATGATAATCGGCTAATTTAAGACACATCTTATCAGCAACGACAGATGACTGGCCTACAGCAATATTGGCGAAAGGTCCGGCATGAACAAAGCAAGGCTGGCCTTCGAGGCTTTGGAGGAGATTCGGATTTATGGCATTGCGCATCCATGCAGTCATGGCACCTGCTACTTCAAGGTCTTCAGTCGTTACAGGGTTTCCCTGTTTGTCATAGGCAACAACAATACCACCCATTCTCTTCCTGAAGTCAGCAAGGTCGCTGAATATAGAGAGTATTGCCATCACCTCCGAAGAAACAGCTATTCCAAATTTTGAGGGCATCATAAACCCATCCATCTTGCCACCCATACCGATGATGATATGCCTGAGTGCCTGTGCACAAAAATCCATAACCCAGCCCATCTCTATATTCTTAGGGTCTATATTGAGACGTTTCAGATTCCTCTTCGCAAGCTGTTCATCAGTATAGTTAAACTCGTGCTGCATCCTTGCTGTCAAAGCAACCATGGCAAGGTTATGGGCATTCATGACAGCATTAATATCTCCTGTCAGGCCAAGTGAGAACTCCGTAAGAGGAATACATTGTGAAAGTCCTCCACCTGCTGCAGACCCCTTAATATTCATTGTTGGTCCACCTGATGGTTGACGAATACATGCCGTGACTTTTTTACCCCGTTTGCCCATCCCCTGTAGAAGACCCATAGTAGTAGTGGATTTCCCCTCTCCAAGTGGTGTTGGTGTTATTGCTGTTACCTCGATGAATTTTCCATCAGGTTTATCCTTCAATCTCTCCAGGACACGTGCAAAACGAACCTTTGCAATATAATGTCCATGTGGCAACATCTCTTCTTTGTTAATCTCCAACTCCTCAGCTAGTTGCTGAGATGTCTTCATGCGCGCTTCTGCTTCTAACGCAATCTCCCAATCTGCATGTTTGGTTGGATCAAGCGACATTTTACAAATCCCCCTTTGTATTTTTTTCGTAAGGCGTAAAACTCAAACGTGAGAAGATAATATATCCCCTTACGTTTTACTCCTTACGTATCACGCTTTAGTAGCTTATCAATGCACTAAGGAATTTATCAGTGGTACGTCTGAGCTTTTTGCTCATCTCCAGAGCAATCTTTTTGAGAATGTAACATGCGAGCTTTACATCTTCATCCACGAGTCTCTCAAACTCTTCACGTGGAATAAGGAAGAGTTCTGAGTCTTCAACCGCAACAGCGCTTGCAACATGGCTTCTTTTTTCAAGGATAGAGAGCTCACCAAAAAAATCTCCCGGGGTTACGACAGTGAGGGTCTGTCTCCAGCCGTCAGCAGTTACCCTTGAGATTTCAACCTTACCCGAATGGAGAAGATACACCCCACGGGTATCATCCTTTTCTTTAAAGAGATACTCACCTTTTTTGAGGGCTACTTTTTTAACTATTTTTGAAAGCCTCTCAAGCCCTTCGCCGTCAATATCACTGAATAAAGACTGCTGCTTTAATGCCTGAATCATTTTCATACCTCCTAATCCTGCAATTGACTGATATTTATAATTAAAGTACTTCCACTTTTGCTGCGCATATCTTGATCTCAGGTATTTTTGCGATGGGATCAAGGGCAGTATTGGTAAGCACATTGGCTGCTGCCTCCCTGAAGTGAAAAGGTATGAAGAGCATCCCCTTTATTGGTCTATCCGAAATGGTTGCCTTGATATAAATAGACCCCCTTCTCGATGAAACTCTTACTTTTTTACCATCATTAATACCTAATTGTTTGGCATCATCAGGATGAATCTCTACATATGCCTCGGGTGATATTCTATTGATGGCATCAACCTTTCTCGTCATCGAAGCTGTATGATAATGGAATAACTCCCTTCCTGTCGAGAGTAAAAATGGATACTCCTCATCGGGTAATTCTTCCGAAGGTCTATATCTGACAATGCTGAATGCAGCCTTTCCTCTTGGAAATCCACCCTTAAAGAGATATGGGGTCCCGGGGTGATCAAGTGTTGGACATGGCCACTGAAGACCCTTTTTTTCTAACCTCTTATAAGTCATCCCCGCCAATGCTGGCCAGACCTTTCCAGCTTCATGAAATATCTCTTCGACTGAGTCATACTTCATCCAATATCCAAGTCTTTTGGCAAGCTCCATAATTATCCAAGAATCCTCTTTCGCCTCTCCTGGCGGCTCCACTGCCTTCCTGACTCTCTGCACTCTTCTCTCTGTATTTGTGAATGTTCCGTCCTTTTCTGCAAAGCATGCCGCGGGAAGCACCACATCTGCAAGTTCAGCAGTCTCAGTTAAGAATATATCCTGAACAATGAGAAAGTCTAATTTTTTAAATGCCTTTATTGTACGGTTCATATCAGGGTCACTCAGGACAGGATTGTCTCCCATTATGTACATTGCCTTTAGATGTCCTTCCATTGCTGCTATTGTAATTTCAGAAGTCTTAAGCCCTATTTTATCTATAAGCTTGGCACCCCACATCTTTTCAAACTTTTCTTTTATACCGGGTATATTAACCTTATGATAGCCAGGGAAACAATCAGGTAAACAACCCATATCGCAAGCTCCCTGAACATTGTTCTGCCCTCTCAGGGGATTAACACCTGTGCTCTCTCTACCAAGGTTTCCTGTCATTATTGCCAGGTTCGCTACAGAATAGACATTCTCAGTTCCATGCGTATGCTCGGTAATACCCAGCGTATAATAAATACCGGGTCTTATAGCATTTCCATAAAGCCGGGCCACTTTAATGATGTCCTCTTTAGGAACCCCTGTAATCTTTTCTCCTATTTCGGGCGTATATTCTTCGAGGATTTCCTTAAAAGACTCAAAACCCTCCGTCCATGTCTCTATGAATTTTTTGTCAATCAAATCTTCCTTTGTTATGACATGCATTATGGAATTCAGAAGGGCCACATCTGAGCCTGGCCTGTGACGCAGCCATATATGAGCAAACCTTACAAGGTCAATCCTCCTTGGATCAGCAACAATGAGCTCCGCGCCCTTTCTCACAGCCTTCTTCATTTTTAAGCCTATGATGGGATGTGCCTCTGTTGTATTTGAACCTATGACAAAGATAACATCATTATTTTCTATCTCAGATATAGAATTCGTCATAGCTCCTGATCCAAATACTGCAGCCAGACCGGCTACTGTTGCGCTGTGTCAGACCCGTGCGCAATTGTCAACATTGTTTGTGCCAATTGCCGCACGCATGAATTTCTGAAAGAGGTAATTCTCTTCATTTGTGGATCGTGCTGAGGAAATCCCGCTGATTGAGTCAGGACCATATCTATCCTTTATATCCTTCAGACGATTTGCAACATAATCAAGGGCTTCATCCCACGAAACCTCCTTGAAGAGTTCAGAAATCGAATTGGGTCCGGATTCCAAAGTGAAGTGGTCTTTATCAGCAATCCTCATAAGAGGTCTTGTAAGTCTCTCAGAGCTATGAACGAATTCATAGCCGAATCTTCCCTTTACGCAGAGCCAGCCTTCATTGATTGTATCCGCCCTGGAAGATACCCTTATTATCTTGTTTCTCCTGACGTGAAGGGTCAGGTTACACCCACATCCGCAATAGGAGCAGACTGTATCGACTTCTTTCAAACTCTGTCTCCCCTTCCGGGCCCACATTTTCCCAGTCAGAGCTCCGGTTGGGCACACTGCTACACACTGACCGCAGAATTCACAATTAAGATCTCTTTCATAGGGAGGGGAGATCTTGGTTCTAAATCCCCTGTTGACAAAATCGATTGCACCAACACCCTGAATCTCATCACACACCCGAACACATTTCCCACAGAGGATACATTTTTCCATATCCCTTTCAACAAAGGGATTGTTATCTTTTTTCTTGTAAACTCTCCTCTCACCCTGAAACCGGTTTTCCTTGATACCATAAAAATATGCAAGCTCCTGGAGTACGCAATCTCCTGCTTTTTCGCACACCATGCAGTCATTCGGATGATCAGAGAGAATAAGCTCAAGAGTTGTCTTCCTTAATTGTTCCAGCTTAGAATTTGTTGTTGTAACTTCCATTCCTTCATTTACAGGCGTTGTACAGGCTGTAACAGGCCTTGCCAGACCTTTAATTTCTACGACACAGAGTCTACATCCCCCGTAAGGGGTAAGATCTGGATGATGGCAAAGGGTGGGTAATGGTATATCGAGCTTTCTCACAGCATCAAGTACCGTAGATAGTTTTCTTACACTAACCTTTTTCCCATCTACCGTCAACGTTACCATATCAACTCCTGCCTACTCGTAAAATGTAAGACGTGAGGCGTCAGCAGATTTTTGAAACTTTGTATTTCCTGTTAACATTTTTAGACTTATGCCTTGCTCTCCACGCTTTATGATTTCATGATTGACTTGAATTTACACACATCAAAACAAGTCCCACATTTCACACATATATTCGGGTCTATTCTGTGCGGCATCTTTCTTGTGCCCCTGATTGCATCGGCCGGGCAAACTCTTTTGCATGCTCCGCACCCCGTACATATTTCTTCAAGAATAGAATAAGTAATCAAATCCTTGCAGACAAGAGCCGGACACTTCTTGTCCTTGATATGTGCTTCGTATTCATCCCGGAAATACCGGATGGTACTCAATACAGGATTCGGAGCTGTCATGCCTAATCCGCATAACGAAGCCGCTTTTATGTAATGGCTGAGTTCTTCAAGGGATTCAATGTCTCCTTCCTGACCATTTCCTGATGTGATCCTTCCTAATATTTCAAGCAGTCTCTTTGTACCAACTCTGCACGGAGTACATTTACCACAGGACTCCGCCTGGGTAAACTCGAGAAAAAACTTCGCTGTATTTACCATGCAGTCTGTCTCATCGAGGACAACCATCCCGCCTGAACCAACAATGGAGCCCGCCTGAGCAAGTGACTCAAAATCTACTTCTATGTCAAGAAACTTTGCTGGTATGCAACCACCTGATGGACCTCCTGTCTGCACTGCCTTGAGAGCCTTTCCACCTTCAATGCCCCCACCAATATCATAGATTATCTCTCGTAATGCAATGCCAAAAGGCACCTCGATCAATCCAGTATTTTTAACCTTCCCGGTTAATGCAAATACTTTCGTGCCTTTACTATTTTCTGTACCGTAGGAGGAAAACCATTCTGAACCTTTTCTAATAATATTCGGGACGTTTGCAAGGGTTTCAACGTTATTGATCACTGTTGGTTTGCCCCAGAGCCCGCTATCCACGGGGAAAGGGGGCCTCGCCCTCGGCATACCCCGTCTCCCTTCTATCGATGCGATCAGGGCAGTTTCCTCACCACATACAAAAGCCCCTGCTCCTAATTTAATCTTTATATCAAAGCTAAATTCTTTGCCAAAAATGTTATTGCCCAGGAACCCTTTTTCTCTCGCTTGATGAAGAGCTTTTTTCACTCTTTGAACTGCAAGGGGATATTCAGCTCTCACGTAAACATAACCCTCTTCAGCCCCAATCGCATAAGCACCAATAATCATTCCTTCTATTACAGAATGAGGATTGCCTTCGAGTACGGATCTATCCATGAATGCTCCAGGATCTCCTTCATCAGCATTACAGATTATATATTTCTTTTTCGATTCTTTTCTCCTGCAGATTTCCCATTTAAGGCCAGTGGGGAAACCGGCACCACCTCTTCCCCGAAGGCCAGAATCCTTTATAACAGCTATCGCCTCTTCAGGGGTCATTGATGTGATGACTTTCCTGATTGAATCATAACCTTCAACTGCTATATAGGCTTCAATATCTTCAGGATCTATCTCACCACATTGGGATAAAACAACCTTCGTCTGCTTTCCGTGGAAGTTGTAGAAATCTTCTTCAACAGCCCACTCAGCAACAGGATTACCCTTGATAATATGCTCATTAACAATTCTTTCGACCATATCAGGTTTCACGTAATTATAGGTCGTCCTTGTGCCGTCAATGATGATGTCCACAAGAACATCCTTTGCGCAGAACCCCCTACAGCCAACTTTATGAATAGAGCAACTTTCATGAAAAATAGCATCAATGTTTGCTGCTGATAGTGCTTTCTTGAAAGATGATAATACCTCTTCACCACCGGCTGCAATTCCGCCTGTGCCTGTGCATACTTTTATTTCGATTCCTTTACTCATCAGTCCTTAATCTCTTCATGTCCTTCATCAGCTTATCGAGAGTCATCTTACCGTGTACTTCCTTGTTAAGAATAATGACAGGTGCAATACCACAGGCACCTACACAGTTCACTTTTTCAACAGTAAACTTAAGGTCATCTGATGTATCTTCACCAGGCGGGATATCGAGTTCTATGAGCACTCTGTTTAACAGCCTTTCTGATCCCTTTACATGGCAGGCAGTACCCCGGCAGACAGTAATAACATTTTTCCCCTTGGGCTTGAGATGAAACTGCGCATAGAATGTGGCTATTCCGTAGAATCGACTTGCGGGAATATCAAGTTTTTTCGAAAACCAGTTTACTGCTTCTTCAGGTATGTAACCAAAGGTCTCCTCTACACTTTGAAGGATCGTTATGATATTGCCTTCATTTTGCCTATAATCTGTAAGTATCTTCTCGAGAGCCTCTTCCATTTTGACCACTCCGGAATAAATCTCTGTCCATATTTTATAAATAAATTATATAATTAATTATTAAATGGCGTCAACCAACCCTTCCTTCTAAGGCTTTTATGTGGCAATGAGGCCAGAGATATTCAGCCACAACAACCTTCACCACATTTCATGAAATAAAAGATAGAGCTTTCTATCCAGCTCCTGCTAATTTATATTGTATTTATATTGTAACTGGTGGACAGAATATCACCGTTATATAGATGCCTTATGTATACGGAGGAATACATATAACATATTTTATAAATTCATTTCAAGCAAGAAATCATAATCTATAGAGAATTTAGGAATTGATTGATGAAAGAATTCTATCGGATTATACTTCCTGCTAAACAGTTATTCGCGCATAGCCAATAGTTAATGATTATGATGGTACCAGGGATGACTGATTAACTTATTTATGGGATTACCTTGCATTGACAAGTATTTCAACTTCAGAGCCCTGTGGATTATCAAATACATCTTTTGGCGTACCAATTTGGGCTACTTTCCCTTTCGAATAAACTATTAAAGTATCAGCAACGGTGTAAGCTTCAGCAACATCATGAGTTACAAGGACAATAGGCACATCAAACCTATCTTTTATATCCCTCAAAAACCGCCTCATCTCTATGCGAAGAGGATTATCCAAGGCTGAAAAGGGTTCATCTAACAAAAGAACATCGGGTCTGCGTATAAGAGCTCTTGCGAAAGCAATACGCTGTTTTTGTCCTCCTGATATTTCAGAGGGGTATTTATTCTCAAGGCCTTCAAGATGAAAACCCTCGATCATTTCCCTGGCTTTTTCCCTTTTTTCCGTTTTACCGAGACCCGTAGCACCATAAAGAATATTATTAAGAGCAGTCATATGAGGGAATAGAGCAAGATCCTGAAATACATACCCGAAAGAACGTTCTTGCGACGAGAGATCTATATTTGAAGCACTGTCAAAAAAGGACCTTCCGTCCAGGCGAACAAAACCTTTATCGGGTTTCATCAATCCAGCTATTAACTGGAGTGTCATTGATTTTCCGGCCCCTGAACAACCGAAGAGGACAGCGAGTTCATTGCTGATCTGCCATTCAACATCAAGATTAAAACCATTCACCTGCTTAAACAGTTTAACGGAAAGTTCCATCAAATGATGCCCTTGTTCAGTTTATTTGCAATGTATAGAAAAAGCCCTGACAATAGAGTGAAAAATATTACCATGAGATTAGCCCTTGACCATTCACCACTGCTTGCCAGAGAGTATATAGCAAGCGGCACCGTGTCAGTCTTTCCAGTGATATTCCCAGCCACCATCAATGTCGCCCCAAACTCGCCAAGTGCCCTCGCAAAAGAGAGCACAGCACCTGCAATTATCCCCTTTTTTGCAAGAGGCAATATAACCCTGAGAGTCGTTTCGAATTCTGAATGACCTAACGTGTAGGAAGCGTTTATAAGGTTCTTATCAACAGACTCGATTGCAGCGCGTGTAGTCTTAATCATTAACGGAAGAGCTACCACAAAAGAGGCCAGCGCCGCAGCATACCAGGTGAACATTATGCCCCATCCTGTCCAGGCATAAATCTGTTTGCCGATAAAGCCGTTCCGACCAAAGAGGATAATAAGATAATACCCCGTTACTGTAGGAGGTAATACCAGAGGGAGGGTAAATAGCACATCGAGCAACTCTTTACCACTGAAGTTTCTTCGTGCAAGAAAATAAGCAATCGTGATTCCGACAATAATTATGAAAAATGTCGCAACTGCTGCTACCTGAAGAGAAAGTCTGAGTGAAAACAACATAGAACTTTCGAACATACCTCCGCTATAAAACCCTTGAGGCTTACTGCACGCTTTTTATCAGCTTGAATCCATACCTTTCAAGCACCTTCTTGCCTTCTTCTGATATCAAAACAGAAACGAATGCCTTTGCCAGGATTTCTTTTTTGGTACCCTTGACCACAGCTGCAGGATAGATAACCGGCTTGTGACTCTCCTCGGGAGCAGTGGCTACAATTCTTATATCTTTTGCCCTGACCATAGCATCTGTCGTATACACAACACCCGCATCCACTTCGCCCCGTGCAACATAATCGAGGACCTGTCTCACATTTTCGGCATAAATAAGCTTCTCTTTTATTGCAGTTAGCAGTTTGAAATAAACAAATACTTCTTCTGCATATCGCCCTGCCGGAACAGTCTTAGGATTGCCCGCTGCTATTTTTTCTACCTGATTTAGTCCAAGGTCCTGAAAGGTTTTTATCGGGATTTTTGAATTTGCCGGTGTTATCAAGACAACACTGTTGCCCGCAAAGTTGATCCTGGAATCAGGCAGGACAAGACCCTTTTTTTCTGCCTCATCCATGTCTTTCTGTGCAGCAGAGGCAAACACATCAACAGGAGCCCCTCCCTCGATCTGGCGAACTAAATCTCCGGATGCACCGAAATTGAAGTCCACTTTGACACCTTTGTGCGCTGCCTCAAAGAGCTTTCCTATTTCCTCGAAGGCATTTTTCAGGCTTATTGCTGCTGAGACAGTTAATTCTTGTTGATCTGCGGCTGTGCTAATCTGCGGTGCTACAAGTGCCACAAAAGTTGACATCAACAGAAAAGCGATAATACTTTTGATAATCATAAGCTTAACCTCCTTTCCCAAAAGGGCAGATTGGATATTTACATGCTTCACACTTCATACACAGCCCTCCGTGTCCAAGTTCAGCCAGTTCTTTTCTCCCGACCCTCTCTCCTGTAAGAACCCTGGGCAGTATCAGGTCAAAGATCGTTCTTTTTGCATACATCCCGCATGCAGGAATCCCAAGTATAGGTATTGAAGACTGATTATCTATATCCAGATAGGCAACAAGAAACATGGCGCCCGGAAGAACTGCAGAGCCATAGGTTATGTCTGTTGCTCCGAGGTTTCTCACAGCGAATCTCGTTACGTCATCAGGGTCAACAGACATTCCTCCTGTGGTAATAAGCAGATCTGCGCCGGCGTTTATCAACTCCTTCAGTCTTGCCTCAATAAAGGATTCGTCATCAGGGGAGTAATAGACACCGACAACCTCACCGCCGATTGCTTGTATCTTGCTTGTTATGACCGGAGCAAAGGCATCCTTTATCTTTCCATAATAGATTTCGTTTCCTGTTATAATAATGCCTGCATTTGGTTTTCTGATCTCTTTGACGTGAATTATCTTTCCTGCTTTTTTACCAATGCTGACTGCAGCCAGAACAATATTTTTCTTGACGACTAATGGTATAGCCCTTGTGCCTCCCACTGACTGCCCTTGCCGTACAGGGGTATTGTTATGAAGCGTTGCACACATAACATCGCCTAACATATTGAATTCAAGCAGTGCATCTTTATTTATCTTGAGAAGACCGTCTTTTGTGGCAACTATATTTATCTTTCCTTCCTTTGGTTCTCCTTGTATTCCAACGCCCTCACCCAAAAGGGCATCTGCAAGGGCATACGCTGCATCGTCCTCGTGCATCTCGTCTTCTGCTATATTCAGAACAAAGAGGTTTTCCTTACCGAGTCTCTGGAGATAGTGCACATCTTCCTCTCTGATAATATGGCCTTTCTTGAACGCCCGCCCCTTGAACTCCCCGGGGCGTATTTCTGTAATGTCATGGGCAAGGACAGTACCTATAGCTTCCTGAACAGGTATTTTTCTTGTTCCAGAATTAGTCTTTGTATGCGAAAAATCACACATAATACCTCCGCTACAGTTCGTTTTTCTTGAATATTTTTTGGAACCTTCCTTCTACAATCTTTTGCAAGCCTCTCTCCATCTCCCTATATTTTTCCAAGATTGTTCTTGCATCTTCTGTAAGAATTGCTCCACCCCCGCCTTTTCCGCCAGTATGCCGTTCAATCAATTTCATTCCGAGCCTTTCTTCCGTAACCTTTAAGTAGCTCCATGCCTTTCGGTAGGAAATGTTCATATCTTTTGCAGCCTGGTTTATTGAACCATTTTTATCAATGGCTTCAAGCAAACATCTTCTTCCTTTGCCGAATACGGGCCTTCCGTCAACTTCAATCCAGAACTTTGATTTAATCTTTACTCTCATTCTTCCCCGTTATTCTAATATTGCATAACGCATGTCAAAAAATATCCTCTTTGGAAAGTTCGTAATATCCGGAATCCGCACAGGATTTGCACAAGACCTTTCCATCCTTATAAACTTCTCGTGAGTCCTGAACATGCTCACCGCAGGAATTGCATTTAACCCTTTTCAGAGGTCTGCCGGGCATATCTTCGGGATTTATTTTCACGTTGACTTCCATCACATCGAAGAGTTCTTCATCGGGCATAATCTTGTATGCTTCAATCTGAGCTGCATACTTGTTTTCAATTTCTTGAAAATATTCTTTTGCCTTCTGACGCGATTCTTCTCTTGCGATAACCCTTACTGCCTTGCCTGTTTTAAGATTCAAAAAGGTTGTCGCCATCTTGCCATAGTCCATGAACTTCATTGTCCTGTGTCCAAGACTGCATCCTGTGACAGACTGAACAGCATCTGTTGCGCACCTGTCAATTTCAACAAAGACGATGAAGTTCTTTTTGTCCTTTCCTTTTGGGTCTTCGATCCCTATCTCCCTGAGGCCGAGTATAGACATCCGCACTCCAAGTACCTGTCCAGGACATAGGTGGCCATGCATTTTTACTGATTCAGATAACAAATATTCATACTCCAGCCTGTTATTCACGTCTAATACCCCTTACATAAATAATTTGCAAAAAGAAAAGGAATGCTTTCTATAATTTTAGCTTACGGCCAATAGCAAATCAAGTCTTTTTTCAGTTCTTACATTGAGTTACATCTCAGCAAGCGCTACATATTTTATAAAAAAATTTGTTGTGAAATATTTTTAGCTTAAGCCCTCAGGCTATCCAAGTATCAACTTATTCAGCCTGTATTGAGAAACAGATATGACATGTTTTATAATTCGTTTCAATACATAAGGAATAATTATGCTTAAATTCAGGTTACTTTTTTTAATATCATTGATCTTTATACTCTCTCTTGCATCTCATGCTTCTATCCTTCTTGACCGTGTGGTTGCTGTCGTGAACAAGGAAGTCATCACATGGAGTGAACTCTACAAGGTGATGGAATTTGAGGCAACAGCGCAGGTCAAAAACCTCAGTGAAGAAGAGCGAAAGAAAATATTCAAGGAGAGTGAGGCTTCCTTCCTTGAAACCCTCATTGATATGAGACTCCAGCTCCAGGAGGCCAGGACCATGGGGCTTGAAGTTACCCCGGAGGAGATAACAGAGACCATAGAGAA
>DASPRG010000088.1:0-6942 GCA_035624555.1 Thermodesulfovibrionales bacterium | reverse complement strand
AGTGAGGTCAAACATTATAGGCTCTAATTGGTCTGAAAATGTGCCCAGAAAGACCATATCACCTGTGGACCCGTGCATATTCATTATACCGCTTCCACGGTACTCACAGATGTCACATATTCCCCTGAGATAATCTGTTGTATAGAACTTGGCACCCGTCTGGTTTACTCTGTAAGTATGGAAATGGGCAACAGACGGAAACTTCTGCTGCTGATCACAATATCTCCCGATAACACCGCCTCCATAACCAAGAACACCAACAATACCGCCATGTTTCCAGTGTGTCTCTTTATCTACATAAGATAGCTCTACTACTCCCAGAAGGTCTTCCACTATTCCCTCAGGTATCATCAGATTATCCTGACCGAGCTTTTTCCTGTGAAGTGCCTCTCTCTTTAAATCGCTCACAAAACTCGGGAATGGACCCTTTTCCAGTTCATCTAAATTCGGGGTAGCATGTTTTGGCTTATATGCTTTCATTTCTTCGTCTGTACTAGCAGCTTTTTTGAGTTGCTCATCTGTATAAATCCTGATGTCGTTGTAAGTCCTGTGGCCTTTTTCTTCTTTATCCCACAAATGCTCTTGTCCTGGAGCTCCCATCTCTTACCTCCTTTTCTTTAAGTAAGTTTTCTCATTAATCTTCTCAAAAGGAACTTTAAATCTTCCACCCCCCTCCTCTCTGCATGATTTATTAAATAAAAAAAAACCTAAAGCCAATACTGATATTTTGTTACTGGCTCAAGCTTATAAGTCTTCTATTTTTGGAACTTTCTTTAGCTATACCTGGTTAGATAGGATACCTTCCTAACTTGGGTTTTTAACTATAAACAACTTTATCTCTTTTGTCAAGAAGAATTTGAACCCTTAAGTTGTACCCATTTGCATCTAAAATTGAGGCTTTAGACTGACCTTATAATTCCTTTAGAATAGACATTACCTTTGGAGGGGAAATTACGGCGTTTAGGTAAAAACAGGTAAATCTATTCCTAAGTTCAGATGCTTAACTTTACATAATTTCTGTTTACATTACTCCTCTTATGGATGCTATACTACTAACTTAAAAAATGGAAGGTTTACGCGCAGTAAAAATATATCAGAAGTTTTTCATAGTGCTTCTCATCATCTTTACCTCATGGACTGTATATGCCCAGGAACTTCCCATTGTAAATTCAATAGAGATAAGAGGGCTCAAAAGGATTGAAGAAAACGCAGTAAAGTCTAAGATCACGCAGAAATCAGGCGATTCAATATCTCAAGAAAAAGTAAATGAGGACATTAAGAACATCTACAAGATGGGGTATTTTGACGATGTAAGGGCGGAGATTGAACCATTTGAGGGTGGTATAAAACTTATCTATGTGGTGAAGGAAAAACCCACTATTGTAAGGATCGAATTTCAAGGTAACACAACGTTTAATGATGCCAAGCTCGGAGAAAAGGCCACCATAACGACCGGCTCTATTGCTGATGCTGTTCTGATACAGGACAATGCGAGCAAGCTCAGAGCCTTTTATGAAGAGGAAGGATACTGGCTCTCAAGTATCGTCCCTATCTTAAAAAGAATCAGCCCAGAAGAAGTCAGCTTGACCTATCAGATAGAGGAAGGCCCAAAAATAAAGATAAAGAAAATCCTCGCAGAAGGTAATAAGACCATTTCCACGAAAAGCATAAAAAAGGTTATGGATACGAAGGAGTGGTGGATCTTCTCATTTATTACTTCTTCTGGTTATTACAAAAAGGATCGAATGGATCAAGATGTAGAAAAGATAAGAGACCTTTATTTCGACAATGGTTACATTAAAGTAGCGGTCGGGGAACCGAAAATCAAACTTACAGATAATAAAAAGGGTATGGTAATAACAATCCCGATTTCAGAAGGTGACCAATTTAAAATTTCCTCTGTGCAATTCTCTGGCAATAAGGTCTTTAGCGATGATGTGATAAAGGGAAAGATTAACCAGTTACCGAATATGCCCTTCAGCAAAGGGCAACTGAGAAAGGATATACTATCAATATCTGAGCTGTATTCAGAGAACGGATATGCCGTTGCAACTATAACCCCTGACCTGATTCCTGATGAAAGCAAAAAACTCGTAGAGGTACACCTGAAAATCGACGAGGGAGACAGGTACAAGATTGGCAAGATAGAGATTTCAGGAAATATCAAGACGAGAGACAAAGTAATAAGGAGAGAGGTGAGACTTGACGAGGGTGATATCTTCAATAGCAAACTGTTGAAAAGAAGTTATGAAAGGATCAACAACCTTAACTTTTTCGAGACGGTAGACATAATCCCGAAACCACAGCCTGAGGAGAAACTGGTAGACCTGGATATCAAGGTAAAAGAAAGGCCTACAGGCATGTTAAGCATCGGAGGTGGTTATAGCTCTGTTGACAAACTCATTGGAATGGTAGACCTAACACAGGGCAACCTCTTCGGGAGAGGACAGCTATTAAAAATCAGGGGAGAATTTGGCGGAAGAACCACATACTATGAATTAACTTTCAAGGATCCCTGGTTTATGGATAAGCCTATCGCATTTTCTGCAAGCATTTACAAGAGCCTTAGAGACTACATACAATACTCAAAAAAGGCAACAGGATTCGGATTTTCCTTTGGTAAGGATTTTTCGGAATATGTGAAGGGTGAAGTTGAATATAATTTTGAGGATGCAACAATTTATAACGTATCTAAAGATGCTTCTATTGTTATAACAGACCAAAAAGGCACTAATACAACCAGCCGTATTACCCCTTTCTTAGTGAGAGACTCGAGAGACAACTATCTTGACCCATCAAAGGGGTCAAGAAATTCCATCTACCTAACCTATGCAGGGATTGGAGGAACTAACAATTTTGTGAAGAGCGAAATTGACTCTGCCTGGTTTTTCCCGCTTGGAAAGACAGCGTTTATGCTCAGAGGAAGATTTGGGTATGCCGCCGGCATCTGGGGCAAGGAATTACCCCTTTACGAGAGATTCTATATAGGTGGAATATACACGATAAGGGGGTTAGGTTGGGGTGAGGCTGGTCCGAGAGATCCTAAGACAGGAGATCCAATTGGAGGAACTACAGAATTAATCTTCAATGCAGAATATATTTTCCCAATCGTTAGCGAACTAAGGTTTAAGGGTGTAGTCTTTTTCGATACAGGAAATTCCTATGATTCATTCGATAAATTCGGGAGTCTCAGGTATACCACTGGAGCAGGCATACGATGGATCTCGCCGATGGGACCCATCAGGGTTGAATGGGGTTACAATCTTAATAAGAGAAAAGATGAAAAATCTAGCAGAATTGAATTTACATTTGGGACATTCTTCTAGAATCTAAAATCAGGATTAAAGATAAAGGAGGAAAAAGAGATGAGAAGGATAGTTCTTTTGTTAATTTTTATCATGCTTTTCGTGCCAGCTTCCCTATATGCCCTTGATGCAATGAAGATAGGGTGTATCGATTTCCAGAAGGTCTTGAATGAATCCGATGCTGGAAAGAAGGCTAAATCTGACCTTGAATCACTTGTAAAATCAAAACAGACAGTTATTGACGAGAAAGGTAAGGTCGTAGAAAAGTTAAAAGCTGATCTGGAAAAACAGTCCTCGGTACTTTCTGCAGAGGCAAAGAAAAGCAAAGAGGAAGAACTCGAAAAAACGCTCAGGGAATACCAGCGGCTTGTCCAGGATTCACAGACCGAGGTAAAGAAAAAAGAACTGGAATTTACGGATGAGATTATAAAAGATATTCGTCAAATCGTAGAGAAGATGGGAGAAGAGGAAGGATATACCCTCATAATAGAAAAGACAGGAGGCTTAGTCCTTTACGCGAAAAAGGACATCGACATTACGGACATAGTAATAAAAAGGTATAACCAGCTAACGTCTAAGACAAAGAAATAGTGAAACTTCGAGAAATTGCATCCTTTTTAAATGGCGAGGTTATCGGATCTTCCGATATCGAAATTACAGGGGTCTCAGGTATAGATAGTGCTCGAGAGGGTGATATTACTTTTTTATCAGCAGATAGGTACAGAAAGCAACTCGCGGGATGCAGGGCGTCATGTATAATGGTGAAAGAACCTATAGAAGGTCTTGCTATAACACAACTAAGGGTATCAAACCCTCATCTCGCTTTTGCAAAACTCCTCGGACATTTCTATATAAAACCGCAAGAACCCATAGGGATAAGCGAGGATGCTATTGTATCTGATAAGGCAACAATCGGGAACGATGTCTCAATCTTCCCCTTCACCTTTATATCAGATGGTGCTTCTATAGGTGACAGAACCATCATTTACCCATATGTCTTCGTAGGCCATGATACTACGATAGGAAAAGACTGTGTCATCTATCCCAACGTCGTTCTCAGAGAGAATGTAAAAATCGGCAACAGGGTCATAATACATTCCAGCTCAGTCATAGGCTCAGACGGATTCGGTTATGTGCTCGAAGAAGGCAGACATTATAAAATTCCCCAGGTAGGTGGTGTTATTATTGAAGATAATGTTGAGATAGGATCAAATGTCTCTGTTGATAGGGCAACAACAGGAAATACAGTAATAGGTGAGGGCACTAAAATAGACAACCTTGTCCAGATAGCACATAATGTAAAAATCGGGAAGAACTCTATTATTATTGCCCAGGTTGGAATTGCGGGTAGCACTGATATAGGTAATTTTGTTACTTTGGCTGGTCAGGTAGGAATCATTGATCATGTAAAGATAGAGTCTGGAACGATGATTGGTGCCCAGTCAGGCGTTTTGGGGGATGTCTCAAAAGGAGTTTATTCTGGTTCACCCGTAATGCCTCATAGGGAATGGTTAAAGGCACAGGTCATATTTACAAAACTTCCAGAACTTTACAAGAAGATAAAAGAACTCGAAGAAAAGCTCAAGGAACTCGAAAGGAGGGATCTTCCTAAATGATGGATATAAAAGAGATACAAAAATTTTTACCCCACAGGTATCCCTTTCTTTTAGTGGACCGAATTATAGAGATAGAACCTGGAACAAAGGCAGTCGGGATTAAAAACGTGACTGTGAATGAGGAGTTCTTTCAGGGGCATTTCCCCGGGCAACCGATCATGCCTGGCGTCTTGATCATAGAAGCAATGGCACAGGTTGCAGGCATACTTGCTTTCCATTCAGGGGAACAGGTAGGGAAATCCGTTTATTTCATGAGTATAGAAAAGGCAAAATTCAGAAAGCCTGTTATTCCGGGAGACCAGCTAAGATTAGATACCTATGTCCTTCAGCAAAGGGGAAACGTATGGCGGTTTTCAGGAAGTGCAACTGTTGAAGGAAAGGTAGCTGCTGAGGCTGAATTTACTGCCATGGTCATGGATAGAGAGATATAACTTATGAAAACAGAAATTCATCCTACCGCAATCGTAAACCCCAAAGCAGAGATAGGGGAAGGTGTCGTTATAGGGGCCTTTTGCATTATCGGTGAAGGTGCCCATATTAAGAAAGGTACGAAACTGAATTCAAATGTAGTCATTGAAGGAGAGACAGAGATAGGCGAAAACTGCATCGTGTATCCCTTCACGAGCATCGGTCTCCCGCCACAGGACCTGAAATATAAGGGAGAAAAAACAGGTTTACATATAGGGAACAACAACATAATACGAGAATACATAACAATCCACAGGGCATCAGTTGGTGGAGATGGCGTAACAACGATTGGAGATAATAATTTTCTCATGGCCTATGTCCATATTGCCCATGACTGTAAAATAGGCAGTCACATTATCATGGCAAATGCTGCAACCCTTGGAGGTCATGTAGTAATTGAAGATTATGCTGTGGTAGGTGGACTGACTGCAATACACCAGTTTACAAGGATTGGTGCTTATGCAATGGTAGGTGGATTCAGCGGAGTAGGACAGGATATACCACCCTACACCATAGCCTCAGGAGCAAGAGCAAAGCTTTTTGGCCTTAATATGATCGGGCTAAAACGGCATGGCTTCTCTGATTCAATAATGGATGATCTCAAAAAGGCATATAAGATTCTCTTCAGAGAGAAGAGAACATTAAAAGACGCGATTAAGAAAATACAGGAAGATCTACCATACACCGATGAAATAAAGCATCTCATCGAGTTCATCCAGAAGAACAAAAGGGGCATCTGCAGATAAACGCCGTTTAAGGCTTGCTCTATATTATTACGTTTTCACAATTATAACGACATTAATTATAAAATCCCTCCTAACCTCCCTTTACCAAAGTGAGGAAATACCCCTCTTTGGAAAAGAGGGGTAAGGGGAGATTTTAAGATAAATGTATTTTCAATTGTGATATATGTTTTTGCCAATAATCCATTTGAATAAACATCTGCATAAAGGCATAACAGAAACATGATGATCCATAAAAAAAGAATTTAAAGGAAACGATTTTCGATGAAGAAACTCGGTCTAATAGCCGGCACAGGGGAGCTCCCAAAGGCTGTTGCATCAGAGGCACGAACTTTGGGATATACCGTCTTTGCTCTTGCCCTCGAACCCCTGGCAGATAGATCACTGTCTTCCTATGTTGATGAAATAAAATGGGTGAATATCGGAAAATTCGGAGAGATAATAGACACCCTGAAAAAAAATGACATAAAAGAGGCAATCATGATCGGGAAGGTCTCAAAGTCATTGCTCTATAAAAGCAGTATTATACCAGACATGCGGGCGATTAAACTTCTCTTTTCATTAAAAGATAGAAGCGATGAATCAATTTTATTAGCGATCGCAAAAGAATTAGAAAAAGAAGGCATTATCCTGCGGGATATAATATCCCTGAGCTCAAGCTTCCTCACTCCTGATGGGATACTCACAGATGACAGACCTACAGAGGATGAATGGAAGGATGTCGCTTTTGGCTGGAAGATTGCAAAGGAGATAGGCAGACTGGACATAGGTCAGACCGTGGTTGTTAAAAATCAGGCTGTGATGGCAGTT
>DASPRG010000080.1:0-3858 GCA_035624555.1 Thermodesulfovibrionales bacterium | reverse complement strand
GGTCTTTGAAACAAGAATCTCAAAATATCTCTCCTCTTCCCTTAATATTGCTGCAGTCCGTGAAAGGGTATCTATGATATTTGGATTAATCTCTCTTATCATAGGCATGAGAGAAAGCCTTACCTTATTCCGGAGATAATCTTCTCTCAAGTTTGATGAATCAACGATATAGTCAATCTTCTCCTCCTGGAGGTACCTCTCAATCGCCTGTCTTTCAATCTCTATCAGAGGCCTTATAAACTTCCCCCTGACCGGTGGGATACCGGAAAGACCTGTAGGTCCTGAACCCCTCATGATGCGCATCAGGAGCGTTTCTGCCTGATCATCTGCTGTATGCCCCAGAGCTATTTTTTTTGCATTAATCTCGAAAGCTGTTTTTTCAAAAACCTGGTAACGGAGTTCCCTTGCAGCTTCCTGCCTATTGAGCCCTTTTTCTTGTGCGTAGGATTTCACATCTATGGATTTGGTAATAAAAGGTAGGTCAAGCTTTTCACATAGCTTTCTGCAGAACTCGATCTCCCCGGAAGTTTCCTCTGGCCTTAGACCGTGGTCTGCGTATAAAGCATGCAAATCCAGTTTGAATTCGTCCTTTAGGTTCTTTAATACATAAAGAAGACATACTGAATCTGGTCCACCTGAGAGAGCAACTAAGACCCTCTCTTCACCAGAAAGCATAGAGTGTTTCCTAATTGCTTCTCTTGTCTGTTTTAAAAGTTCCTTCAAGGTTGTCCAGGGGCTACCTATAGGTCTTGCTGACTCTTAATTCCTGAATAGATGAGAAAAAAGATAGTGTAAAATCCTATTTACTTTTAAATAGAGTCTTTACTTCATTCATAAACTCATTTATGTCTTTAAACTGCCTGTAGACAGACGCAAACCTGACATAGGCAACTTTATCAAGCTCTCTCAAGGCTAACATTACTTCCTCACCAATCCATGTGCTTTTAATTTCCTTTGCCCCAAGACCTATGAGTTTCTTTTCTATAGAGTCTGTAATGCCATCAAGAGTCTCTGTACCGATTGGCCTTTTCTCGCATGCTTTCTTGAGGCCAGTCAGTACTTTCAGTCTATCATAAGGTTCCCGCCTGCCATCTTTTTTCACCACCACAGGTATAATATCTTCAACACGTTCATAGGATGTAAAACGTTTCCCGCATTTCAGGCACTCACGTCTGCGACGGATTGCATCGCCTTCTTTGCTCGTTCTTGAGTCGATAACCTTATCTTCTATGTTTCCGCAGAAAGGGCACTTCACTGAAAACTCTTCATAGCTTGTAAGAAAGATTTTTTAGCTCTCACCTTGTTGCCCTTTGTTCCGCATAGAGAGGAAAACTATCGCAAAGAACCTTAACCCGCTTAGCAAGGTCTCTAATTACCCTGACATCATTGATGCTGTGAATAACTGATGATATTATGTCTGCAATCTCTGTCATCTCAGCCTCACCCATGCCCCTCGTTGTAACACAGGGGGTACCGAGCCTTATACCGCTTGTTATCGTTGGTGGTCTCTCATCATATGGCACGACATTTTTGTTAACGGTAATCCCTGCCATTCCGAGTGCCTCTTCTGCATCTTTTCCTGTTGTACCCTTATTCATCAGGTCAACAAGCATCATGTGGTTGTCTGTCCCTCCTGAGACAATCCTGAAACCCCTGTTTATCAAGTCCTCTGCAAGTCTCTTTGCATTCCTGATGACCATTGCCTGGTGGTCTTTAAATTCCTGGCTCATCGCCTCTTTCAAAGCAACTGCTTTTGCTGCTATGACATGCACAAGAGGACCTCCCTGTATTCCCGGAAATACCATCTTGTCTACTGCCTTTGCATATTCTTTCTTGCACATGATCATCCCCCCCCTTGGCCCTTTGAGGGTCTTATGAGTTGTGGTTGTCACAAAATCTGCATATGGCACAGGGGAAGGATGGAGACCAACAGCAACGAGTCCTGCTATATGGGCTATGTCTGCCATAAAATATGCCCCTACTTCCTTTGCGATTTCAGAAAATATCTTGAAATCGATGATCCTCGAATATGCACTCGCACCCGCAACGATCATCTTCGGTTTATGCTCTATGGCAAGGCGCCTTACCTCCTCATAGTCTATGTATCCCGTATCCCTATCTACACCATAGGTTGCTATCTTATAAAACACTCCTGAAAAGTTCACTGATGCGCCGTGGGAAAGATGCCCTCCATGACTCAGACTCATAGCCAGTATCGTATCACCTGGCTTAAGCATAGAGAAATAGACAGCCATATTAGCCTGGGTACCAGAGTGGGGCTGGACATTTACATGCTCTGCGCCGAATAGTTCTCTTGCCCTCTCGACTGCGAGACTCTCAACGACATCGGCATATTCACAGCCGCCATAGTATCTCTTCCCCGGGTATCCTTCTGCATATTTATTCGTAAAGATCGAACCCTGAACTTCAAGTACGGAAAGACTCGCGTAGTTCTCAGAGGCTATGAGAACAATATTCTCCCTTTCCCTCTCCACCTCTTTCTGTATTGCTTCAAAAACCTCTGGATCAGTTAGTTTAAGATTTTCAAGATTCATGTTTTATTAAACGTTCTTCTATCAGGGTTATCTTTTTTATCCTCTTGGCGTGTCTTTCTCCTTCAAAAAGGGTGTTCATCCACGTAATTACAATCTCTTTTGCCAGGTCCTTCCCGACTATCCTTCCACCGAGTACAAGGATATTGGCATCATTGTGCCGTCGACTCATCTGGGCGGTGAAGAGATCATTGCAGAGAGATGCTCTTACATGGGGAAATTTATTAGCTACTATAGACATGCCTATCCCTGTACCGCAGATGAGTATTCCTCTTTCTATCTTCCCTGAAGAGACTGCCTCAGAGACTTTTTCGCCAAAATCTGGATAATCTACTGATTCGGGGCGATTCGTGCCGTAATCAATACACTCGATGCCAAGACCACTCAAGAGCCTGATAATTTCGTTTTTCAGTTCTAACCCTGCATGGTCGCAGCCTATCCCGATTTTCATGTAAATTTAATTATCTTATCCAAGAGATTGTTAGGAAGTCAAGGATTCGAATTGCCTTGTAAAAATCACCTTCTATCCAGAGAGAGGCGTAAGGCCTTGACCGAAACACAAGTGAATATATAAAATGAGTATGTTTTTCTCAGGGCCCATAGCTCAGTTGGAAGAGCTACCGGCTCATAACCGGTCGGTCCCAGGTTCGAGCCCTGGTGGGCCCACCAGCAGTTTTGTAGCACACAAAAGTATAGTGCTTCAAATTCAAGGGTGAACAGTGGCGAGGAAAAAGAAATTTTTTGACTTATTCCTTTTAACAGTAAACTCAAGAAACTTGCAGGGCAAGTTTTTGAGGTGGACTGTTTGATACAACATCTAAATCTTCTGATTAACCTCCAGAAATTTGATAGTCTTATTCTCGAAAAACAATTAGTCATAAAGGAGATCCCTTCAAAGATTTCCGAGGTGGAAAGTCCCCTTAGGAAAGCACAGGCGGCTCTCGATAAATTGAAACAGGGTCAAGAGTCCATCGAAAAAAAGAAGCGTGACAAGGAGAGAGAACTCGATGATATAAATGAAAAGATCAAAAAACTGAAAGCTCGCATGACAGAGATAAAAACAAACAAAGAATATCAAGCCCACCTGAAGGAGATAGAAGCCGCAGAAAAGGAGCTTTCCACCTCAGAGGATGAGATTCTTATTAGTATGGAAGAGATAGATAATTCTTCAAAACAGATAAAATCAGAGGAGGCAAGACTCAAATCTGAGAAGGATAAAGTAGAGGCATTCAGAGAAAAGCTCAAAAGAGAGGTATCTGAGGCTGAAAAAGAACTTTTAGCCCTCAGGGACGAAAGGGCAAAAATT
>DASPRG010000066.1:0-2011 GCA_035624555.1 Thermodesulfovibrionales bacterium | reverse complement strand
CACAAGGGGAGGGGCTTTCGATTTGGATTGAGTTTTCTATCTCTATTTTAGGGGGAGTAATCATATTTGACAATGCTTGTGATATTCTGATACCTTTTAAGACATGAAACAAGACAAGCCCTCATTTGATATGTATAAGCTCTTGGAGGAGTTGATCTCCTCCTATGACCTCGAGGCTACACTGAATGTACTTGCAAGGAATGTAGTGGAGATCATAGGTGTCAAAGGTTGTACCATAAGGCTTCTTGACGAGAAAACCAAAACCCTTCAGATTGGCGCTGCATATGGTATGCCAAAGTCGTACCTTGAAAGAGGTCCTGTCCTTTTAGAGAAGCATCCTATTGATCAGAAAGTACTGGAAGGGGAATGTGTCAGTACAAAGGATATAACAAAAGAACCACATGTGTTGTATCTTGAAGAAGCGAAAAAGGTAGGAATAAAGTCTGCGATGAGCTGTCCCCTCATGGTACATGAGAAGGCAATAGGAGTAATTAGGTTATATGCATCAGAGACTCATGATTTTACAGATGAGGAGATCAAAACAATAAGGATTCTTGCATCCCTCGGAGGTGTTCTTGTCGACAGGGCAAAAATATGGAAGCAGATGCAGTCCCTTATCGAAATATCACGATCGCTAAGCTCAACACTTTCCCTGAATGAAGTGCTCTCAAAGATTGTTGAGAGCGCGGCAAAAGTACTTGGTTTTAAAGCTGCTTCAATCAGGCTCCTCGATGAGGAACGGAAGACACTTGAAGTAAAGGCAACGTTTGGTCTCAGCGAGGCATACTTGAAGAAGGGGCCTATTGAGATAGAAAAAAGTTATATCGATGTTGAGTGTACAAAAGGGTGTGAGGTAACAGTCTCTGATGTCTCTCAGGATCGAAGATTGCAGTATCCTGAGGAGATAATAAGAGAGGGCATCGGAGCAATCCTCTCGGTGCCACTCAGTATCAGAGGAACTGTTATCGGTGTTATCAGAGTTTATACATCCCATCCGTATTCTTTTACCCCATCGGAGAGAGATTTCCTATCTGCTCTGGCGAGTAGTGGCGCCATAGCCATAGAGAATGCACGCCTGTTTGAACATATTAAGAGCGAGTATGAGGAGTTAACGAAAGACGTCTGGAAGTGGTATGACTGGGGAAAACGCTTTCCGAAGTTCTAACCTTTTGATTCCGAAGGAATCATTTTTCAACTTCATAGATACTTTGAGATCTGAATACCATGTCTTTGGACCTGTTAAAGAAAAAAATTATGTAACTTTTAGAGAAATATCCTCATCGACTGATCTATTTATGGAATACCAAACAACGATGTTATCGCCGGGTAAATTGTTTATTTACAAGCCAAGGGAAGATATACTGAAATTCAAGATGGAAGCTCCTGTATCTATTGAGGAGCTTACTCCCCTGATTGAAAAACAGGTTATTGTAGGTATTCATCCTTGTGATATCAATGCAATCCTTTATCTGGACAGAACATTCCTCGGAGTATTTCCAGATCCCTTCTACAAGGCAAGAAGAGAAAGCACCATTCTTATTGGTCTTAACTGTATGCAAGTTTCGGAAAACTGTTTTTGTTCATCAGTAGGTGCAGGCCCTTTTCTCAAGGCTCAAACAGGATACGATATGATTTTAACTGATTTTGGCGAGGATTACTTGGTAGAGATTAAAAGTAGCAAAGCTTCTGAACTATTCACCATAAAAGGGAGAGAGGCTGGCCCTGATGAATGGAGAATCAAGTCTGGGAAAGAAGCAACAGTCCTTAATAGTTTCAAAAAGGTTATTGACGTTGACAGGCTTGATGATCTTTTCATGAAAAACTTAGATCATCCTGTTTGGATTACGACGGCTGATGGGAAATGTCTCTCCTGTTCAAATTGCGTGATGGTTTGCCCTACGTGTTTCTGCCATGACCTTATTGATGAAACAAGCATGGATCTTAAAGAGGTAAGGAGGATCAGACAAGTAGATGCATGCCAGGACTTGAGGTTTGCAGAGGTTCATGGTGG
>DASPRG010000053.1:0-18016 GCA_035624555.1 Thermodesulfovibrionales bacterium | reverse complement strand
AAAGCCCATGATGTGGAGATGAGCCTTCTTGAAGCTGCCTTCTCCCGAGGGGATAAAACCCTTGCTCTTCTTATTGAGAAGGCCTGGTCATTGGGATGCAGACTTGATGGATGGTCAGAAATCTTCAACTTTGGAAACTGGGAAAAGGCGATGGATTTTACAGGGATAGATGCATCAGATTATGCGAGGAAAACTTATGGAGTATCAGATAGACTCCCCTGGGAAAATATAGATATTGGAGTGACACAAGAGTTCCTGTGGAAAGAAAAAAAGAAGGCACTGGAGGAGTATTTCACACCCGATTGCAGTAAAATCTGTCTGAATTGCGGGCTCCAATGTCATGACGCCGAGACTGAGAGAAACGGGGAAGCGGGGAAGATGAAAAAAAGTGGATACGTAGACTTGTCTCCGTGTCTCCGAAACACCGTTTCTTCGATTCATGACCCAATGGTTGGTGCTCGGCGATTTAAACCCGTCAGGATAAGGGTCGAATTTTCAAAAGCAGGCAGACTGAGATACCTTTCGCATCTTGAACTCATGGCCACTCTTTATCGGGCGATAAGGAGAGCAGAGTTCCCCCTTGTGTATTCAGAGGGCTATCATCCTTCTCCAAAAATATCTTTTGGCCCTCCCCTCGGAGTGGGGGTTAGTGGTCTTAGTGAATATTTTGATATGGAAGTAATTCCTCCTTTTGATATAGTCTGGAACAGGAGAAAGCTAAACAGAACACTCCCGAAAGGGATCTCCGTAAAAGATATGGCAGTTATTCCATCGAAAGAAGAATCTCTGAGTAGCTTTATAACGAGATATGGATATGAAATAAAAGGAAGAGACTTATCTCATATCAACAAATTCTTGGCAGAGAAAGAGATAAATATGCATAGAGAACGAAATGTTATAAACCTTAGGTCTATGGTTGAAGAGGCAAGACAGGTTGGTGAAGATACAGTATATTTAATAGCTGTAGATCAGGGAGATGTAAAGGTAAGGCTTGGTGAACTTCTTCCAAGGGTCTTTAACATACCTTTGGAAGATTTAGAGATAACGAGAATAGTCCTTTATGGATGGAACAGCGGGTGGGTAAAACCCCTTGAACGGAGTTCCCAGTGGACAGCGAAATCCTGAGTAATGTGACACGTGAGGAAACCAGGGTCGCCCTTCTTGAGGGAGGACTGGTTGTGGAGTTCTATGTTGAGAGGAAGCATGATGCGAGCCTTGTGGGGAACATCTATAAGGGAAAGGTCCTGAAAATTCTTCCAGGCATGCAGTCAGCCTTTGTTGATATCGGACTTGAAAAGGCAGCCTTCCTCTATATTACTGACATCCGAGCTGACATAGCCGATATAGAAGAGTATACCCCCCTTATCGAAGAGAACGATAATTCTCTTGAACTGGTTTCACAAAAGGGAAGATCCGAACTCACTATAGAAGATCTTATGCAGGAAGGACAGGAAATCCTTGTTCAGGTATCAAAAGACCCTATCGGGAGCAAAGGAGCACGAATCACTTCATACATAACGTTACCTGGGAGATATCTTGTGCTCATGCCGAATGTGGAACATGTAGGAATATCAAGAAGGATACTGGACGAGACAGAGAGGGCAAGACTCAGGAGTATTGTCGAGGGTATAAGACCAAGAGGTTACGGACTTATTATAAGGACAGCAAGTGAGGGCTCCACTGAGGAAGACATTAAAAAAGACATTGAGTTCCTCCTTCTTTTATGGGAAACGATTCTGAAGAAAGAAGACAAAGTTACTGCACCATCACTTCTTTACAGTGACCTTGATCTTGTCTTCAGGAGCGTAAGGGATCTTATGAGCCCGGATGTTAAAAGACTCGTTATAGACTCTGAAGAGGAGTACGAAAAACTTAAGGATTTTGTCAGAACTAACTTTGAAAAGCTTTTGGGGAAGATAGAGCTTTATGAAGGCGCAGAGCCCATATTCGATGCCTTTGGGATAGAACTCGACATATCGAGAGCCCTCGGAAGAAAGGTGTGGTTGAAATCTGGCGGCTATATTATTATCGACCAGACAGAGGCGATGACTGTCATAGACGTGAATACAGGAAAGTTTGTGGGAAAAGAAGAGCTTGAAGATACAATATTTAGGACCAATCTCGAGGCAGTTAAGGAGGTAGCGTATCAGATAAGACTCAGGAACCTTGGGGGTATCATAATAGTGGATTTCATAGATATGGAAAGACTAGAGAACAGAGAAAGGGTATTCAATGCCTTTGTTGAAGCAATGAAGAAGGATAAGGCAAAAAATACGATATCCCATATTTCAGAACTCGGGCTCATACAGATGACAAGAAAACGCGTTAGAGAAAGCCTCGGCAGAATACTCTGCGAGCCCTGTCCATATTGTGAGGGGAAAGGCTTTGTCAAGTCACCTCAGACTCTCTGTTATGAGATATTCAGGAAGATAAAGAAAATTGCAGGACGCGGTGGGGAGAGGATTATTGTTACAGCCCATCCTTTAGTTGCGGAGTTTCTCTCTGATGAAGAGCGCCCCGGACTTGAAGGCATAGAAAATTTGTATAACATAAAGGTAACCGTAAAGGAAAACCGAAATTTCCATCAGGAGAATTATGAGGTTACAGTTTTATGATAGAAAAGGTGATAAGCTACGAGAGAAGCTGTCAGGCGGGGATAGTCCTTTCGCTCATTCTCGCCCCGATAAGATCGGGACTCCGAGGCTTTTACCTCTTTGTATTAGTACATTCTATGGACTATCGGCAAAAGAAACCGCTCAAGGACTATCCCCAGCCTGGCTATTCATGTAATGATAAACTCTAAATTAAAAAAACTAATAGAAATCCTTAAAGACATGCAGAGTGCTGTTCTTGCATATTCCGGTGGAGTCGACAGTACATTCCTTCTCAAGGCATTACAGATTTCTGGCATCAGAACCCTTGCCGTAACTGCCGTCTCAGAAAAAACTCCCCACAATGATCTGCAGATGGCAAAGAGGATGACAGAAAAGCTGGGGATAGAGCACAGGATTCTAAGAACGGATGAACTTTCAATGGAGGAATTCGTGAAGAATACACCTGAGAGATGCTTTTTCTGTAAGGATGAGCTCTTCAAGAAACTCTCTGACATAGCTATATCCGAAAGATACCAGTTTTTGCTTGATGGAAGTAATATCGATGATACCCTGGATTACAGGCCTGGGAGGAGGGTAGCAGCACACTATAATGTGAGGAGCCCCTTAATAGAGGCTGGTCTTTCCAAAAAGGAGATCAGAGAACTTTCAAGACAATTTGGTCTCCCGACGTGGGATAAGCCTTCTTCCCCTTGTCTTTCCTCGAGGTTTCCATACAGTCAAAGAATAACAAAAGATGCCCTGAGGAGGGTAGAGAAGGCAGAAGAATTTCTCAGGGAAATTGGATTCCATGAGGTACGAGTGAGAGACCATGACGGTGTTGCGAGGATAGAAGTTGGTGAGAATGAAATTGACTTAGTATTGATACCGGAAAGGAAAATCCTAATCTCTGAAAAACTAAAATCCCTTGGTTATAGATTCGTATCTCTTGACCTCGATGGTTACAGAATGGGAAGCATGAATAGGACAATTGGGAAAGAATCTTTACTTGACGAGAAGAATGCTTAAAATGTTTAATGGTATAGCGCGGATGAAAAAATTATTCCTTTTACTTTTATTGATTCTTGTCATATGCTCCTGCTCAGGGGAACAAGCTGTTAAGCCTGCTGGGGCTTTTGACCCTGAAAAGGCATTTGAACAGGCGAGTGAACTACTGGAGAAAAAAGATTATGATGGAGCAAGGGCTTCATTTCTCGAGATTAAAAATAGAGACATGTCAAAGAAATTTGCTCCTCTTGCTCAACTTAAAATTGCAGATTCTTATGTCAAAGAGGATGAGCCTGAACTTGCCGTTGCTGAATATAGAAGATTCCTTGAAGTCTATCCTGACCATAAGTATGCTGCATATGCCCAGTATCAGATTGCCTCAATCTACTTCAACCAGATAGAAGGTCCTGAAAGGGGATATAGCGGCGCAGCTAAGGCACTTGAAGAATTCGAAAAACTCAAGAAAATGTATCCAAGGAACCCTTACAGGGAAGTGATTGATCTCAAAATTGAAAAGTGCAGAAATGTAATAGCAAATTACGAATTCCAAGTCGGAGAATTCTATTATAAGAAAGAATCTTTCAATGCAGCAATCAATAGATTCGAAGGATTATTGAAAGCCCATCCTGAGTACCAGAGAGAGGCTGATGTACTTTTTTATATCGGGATGTCGTATAAAAACCTCGGCCAGAAAGATAAGGCTCGAGAGTATTTGAAACGTCTTGTTGAGAAACACCCGAATAATAAACTTACTGTTGATGCCAAAAAAGAACTCGCCAAAATCAAATCATAAAGTCACCCCCACCCTAACCCTCCCCCCTCGAGGGGGAAGGAAGGGAGAGGGGGATTCTCACGCATCATGCATCGCGCATCACGCATCACGTTTTACGTCCCACTCTTCAAGCTTTGCTCCAGGGGCTTATTATCCTGCATTTTTTAACCTAAAAGGTAAAAAGACTGTAGTCATCGGCGGCGGAAAGGTTGCAGAAAGGAAGATCTTCGCACTCCTTAAGACTGGTGCTAATGTGACAGTTATAAGCCCTGAAATTACCAAGAGGATCGAGAAAGAGAAACTTAAGGGCAGGATTAAACATATACCAAGACAATACAGAAAAGGTGATACTAAAAAGACTTTTCTTGTGATAGCGGCAACGGATTCTAAGGAGATAAATAAGAAAGTTTCTGAAGAAGCCACCTGCCTTGTGAATGTTGTTGATTGCCCCTCTTTATGCAATTTCATAGTTCCCTCTGTTATAAAACGAGGTTTTTTAACCATTGCTATCTCAACAAGCGGTGTAAGCCCAGCCCTTTCGAAATCGATTCGTAAGGAACTCGAGAGGCTTTATGCTCGTGAGTTTGCCAGGTATTTAAAATTGTTAGAAAAAATACGTGGGAGGACAATGAAAGTAATCCCTGATAAAAAGGAGAGGACAGAATTCCTCAAAAGCCTTGCAGCAGAAAAGATGATAGAGTTATTAAGACAGAAGGGCTTTAAAGAGGTTAAAAAGATTATATCTGACACTATGCAAAAATTTATGAGTAAAGTAGGTTAGTATTCTATGAAAAAATTATCTTTTCTTATCTGGATCTTTCTGGCAATTCTCTTCTCCCTATCCTTCGCTATTGTTACAGGAATTTTTAATCCCAAGGAAAAGATAAATGCTATCTGGTTGATTACTGCAGCTGCGTGCTTTTATATCCTTGCTTATAGATTTTATGGGTCTTTCCTCGCTGCCAAAGTAGCCACGCTGAATGACATGCGGGTAACTCCAGCGTATCACTTAAATGATGGAAAGAATTTCTATCCGACAAACAAATGGGTCCTCTTTGGCCACCATTTTGCAGCCATAGCAGGTGCAGGTCCACTCATTGGCCCTGTTTTAGCATCCCAGTTCGGTTATCTACCTGGCTATCTATGGATTCTTGTCGGAGCAGCTCTTGCAGGCGGCGTCCATGATTTCATAATCCTTACTGCCTCCATGAGGAGGGATGGTAAATCCCTTGCACAGATTGCAAAAGAAGAAGTCGGTTCGATTACGGGAGGAGCGGCCCTCATTGCAATACTCTTTATCCTGATTGTTGCGATCGCAGGATTAGGTCTTGCCGTTATAAATTCTCTCTTTTACAATTCCTGGGGAACTTTCATCATCGGCATGACCATTCCCCTTGCCCTATTTATGGGCATTTACATGAAGTCTATTAAGCCGGCAGGAATAGCCGGGATTTCTTCCTTCGGGTTCCTCCTTCTCTTTCTGACCGTAATATTCGGGAAGGCCATCCCTTCATCCCCTCTCTCCTCTTTATTCAATCTGGATAAAAATGCATTAACCATCCTCCTTGCTGCTTATGGGTTTATAGCCTCTGTTCTTCCTGTATGGATGCTTCTTGCACCAAGAGACTATCTTTCCTCTTTCATGAAGATAGGGGTCATTTTCCTTCTTGCACTCGGTGTTCTATCTGTTGCACCTGCTCTCAATATGCCTCCCCTTACAAGGTTTATTCACGGCGGAGGGCCTATAATACCAGGAACCCTTTTCCCCTTTGTCTTTATAACCATAGCCTGTGGAGCAATTTCAGGGTTTCATTCCCTTATCTCTTCAGGGACAACCCCTAAGATGATAGAAAAAGAAAGGTATGTAAAGCCAATAGGATATGGTGCAATGCTTGTGGAAGGATTTGTAGCAGTAATGGCATTAATTGCAGCTGGAGTTTTGATTCCAGGGGATTACTTTGCTATCAATACAAAGCTTTCTTTCTCAGAGCTTGATTCTTTAGGATTTCCTGTCCATGACATAAAGGAACTATCATCCACTATCGGAGTTGACCTGGCAGGAAGGCCAGGTGGGGCTGTATCCTTAGCTGTTGGCATGGCATATATATTTTCCTCAATTCCATTTCTAAAACATCTCATGGCTTACTGGTATCAGTTTGCCCTTATGTTTGAAGCCCTTTTTATTCTTACTACTATCGATGCCGGAACAAGGGTTGCCCGTTACGTAGTCCAGGAACTTGGAGGATATATTTACAAGCCCTTTGGTAATCTCAGGTCTCTCTCCGGAAATATTGTGGCCAGCTTTATTGTTGTGTTTGCATGGGGATATTTCATCTATACAGGTTCTATCTCAACAATCTGGCCTATGTTTGGAACTTCTAATCAACTCCTCGGTATGCTTGCCTTATGTATAGGGACAACCTTGATAATAAAGATGGGTAAGGCTAAATACATTTGGGTAACATTGGCTCCCATGCTTTTTATGGCATCAATAACCTTTTCGGCATCTCTGAACCTCATCCAGGATTTTACTTCTAAGGCTTCAACCTCTCCTGATCCATTTGCATTCAGGGTTAACGCCTTCTTAATGGGGGCTATGCTCATTCTTACCGGAGTAGTACTAATCGATTCAGCTGTCAAGTGGTATGGCTATCTTGTTAAGAAGAGACCTATAGAGACGACTGAGGTCGTTGTTTATTCATCACAGAAAACTAATTGAATTTATATTAGTAATCTCCCCTAACCCCTCTTTAAAAAGAGGGGGAAAACCAAATTCTATAAGACGTCCCCTGTTCTATTTTTTACCCATTGGTATAGATAACTTTTTTAATTGCTCTTTTGAAAGAGGCTCACCAAAGCCAGCGTAATGCACAACAGGTGAAGGCGGATTCTCGATCGGTATCCACTTTCCATCTTTATAATTTTGATAGACAGCGTCATATATAACACCATTTACAACTGGGATAACTCCCTTTACATTCTTCACGTTCCCGTTTTCAAGCCAGATCAAACTTAGTTTTCCTTCCTGGACTTTTCTTACGGTTTCTGTCGCATGGCACTCGTCACATTTCTTCCCTTCTTTTATAATAGAGTGACTATTCTGTGGAGCAAAAACAAGAAATGTCTTATCTCCCGCTACTACAAAGGTCTGCATATTCGCTGATGTTACCTTTCCATTATGGTTCATGAGGAAGACCCATCCTGAGAGTGGAATAGCAACCTTTTTACCTTCTTTTACAAGGGTATCAAAGTGGCAGTTAGAACAGCTTACAACATGTCTCACATGGCAGGCCTTACAGTCCAGTTTTTCTCGGTGGACCTTGTGAGAGATGCTCGGGGCAATGGATGTATGGCACTTTTCACAGTTAGCATCCATAGCTCCTGATTGTTTCAGGGATTTGTATTCCATACCATCACCATGTATTTCTCTCGTAGTGTGACACTGCATGCACTGCATCCCTTTAGCAACATGGACATCTTCTTGGTGCGCAGCCTTATCGATCTTCAGAATGGATGCTTCTCGCGAGTGACATCCAAGGCAAATCTCTTGATTTCGAGCTACTCCTGTTGAGTATGCAAACCTCTCATCTGTCTTGGTTTTATGACATGTATCACATGACGATACATGGCAATGCTGGCAAGGGAGTTGTGAATAAGGAATCCCTGTAAGAGTTTCTATGCCACCATTTGCTTTGTCATACCAGTATGCCATTCCCCTGGAAGTGTAGTGCAGGCTTGAGTTGAAAAAAGGTTCTTCCTTCTTGGGCTCTTCGCCATTTATCGTTCCTAACAATCCTACAGCAAACAAAATAAAAACGAACAATTGAATGACTACAATTTTCTTCATGGAAACCTCCTTAATTAATATGATTTAACTTATAATTATCTTTAAAGATTGTCAATTACCCTTTCCAATTTACTTCCTTTATCTCATGCCATCAGGATATCTAAGAGCCTGTCAAGTTCATCAAGAGAGTAGTATTCTATCTCTATTTTCCCTTTTTTGCCCTTGTGGAGTATCCTGACCTTTGTCCCCAGGTTCCTGATTAACTTCTCCTCAAGGGATGAAATCTGCGGGTCTCTTATTGCCTTCACCTTCTTAGGTCTTGTCCCCTTTTTGGTTAATGCCTCTGCCTCTCTGACGCTGAGGCCCCTTTGGATGATCTTCCTCGCTGCCTCTATCTGGTTAGCCCTCCCTTCTATTGTAAGAAGGGCCTTTGCATGTCCCATACTGAGAGAACCATTATAAATGAGGGATTTAATCTCTTCAGGAAGTCTTAAGAGCCTGAGGTAATTGGCGATCGTTGCCCTGTCTTTTCCGACTTTATCAGAAAGCTCTTCCTGCGTTAAATGAAAATCTGTTGTCAATCTCCTGAAGGCCTCTGCAGTTTCCATGGGATTGAGATCTTCCCTCTGGATATTTTCTATCAGGGCTATCTCAAGAGAATCCTTTGAAGCAACATCTCTTATAAGGGCAGGCATCTTTTTCAGCCCTGCCAGTGCAGCGGCCCTCCATCTTCGTTCACCTGTAACAAGTTTGAAAGTACCATCTCCCACACGTGAGACAATTACAGGCAGGAGCACGCCTTTTTCTTTTATAGAAGCTGCGAGTTCTTTGAGAGATTCATCCTTGAAGGCCTTTCTCGGTTGTTGCTCTCCGGGAAAGATACGGTCAATATCAAGATATATTACTTCTTCACCTTTTTCAGGTATTAAGGCTTCAAGACCTTTGCCTAAGGCCGTCTTCATTCAATATCTCCTTTGCCAGAGATAGATAGCTCTGTGCCCCTCTTGAGTGTATATCGTACAAAAGTGCTGGTTTCCCGAAGCTTGGGGCTTCTCCGAGTGTAACATTTCTCGGTATGATGGTGTTATAAACTTTATTCCTGAAATGTTTTCTGATCTCTTCGGCAACCTCGCGGGATAGGTTATTCCTTGGATCAAACATGGTAAGCACTATCCCTTCAATATCGAGTTCCGGATTAAAGGAACTCCTCACTTTACGGAGTGTCCTCAGTAGCATACTGAGTCCCTCAAGTGCGTAATACTCGCATTGCACGGGAATTATCACAGATTCGGCAGCGACAAGGGCGTTTAATGTCAAAAGCCCGAGTGAAGGAGGGCAGTCTATAAAGATAAACCGATATCGGTCCCTGATTGATTGTATTGCCTTATACAGAATTCTTTCACGCTCTTCTTTTCCTACAAGCTCAACTTCTGCACCCAAAAGGTCTATAGTAGAGGGTAAGATATTGAGATGATCAATGGAAGTTGTTTTCAAGGTCTCGGCAATTTCACTTTTGCCTGTGTAAATATCATAGAGACTTTTATCAAGGTTGTCCCTCGCTATGCCGAGGCCGGATGTTGAGTTGCCCTGAGGATCTGTATCGATGAGAAGTATGTCTTTTTCAGCAAGGGCAAGAGATGCAGCAAGATTGATAGCTGTTGTGGTTTTCCCGACACCACCTTTCTGATTCACTATCGTTATTACCTTCCCCATAGGCTTTTTGTAGGACTCGAAATAAATTATTATACCCTAAATCAAGAGCTTTTCATCTCTCGTGATGTAAGAAATTACGGATTTGAAGTTGTGCTATAATTCTTAAAAGAAAGGAGGTAGAAAGCCTTGGTATTTATTGTTATTGTGATTATCATAGCACTTCTGCCGAATCCTATCCTGGCAGAAGGAAAGGGGGTTAAGGCGATGCTAAAGGATATTCACTGGCTCGGACACGATACATTTAAAGTTGTTGGGGAAAAGGTCATATATACAGACCCTTTCAAGATTAAGAAGAAGGACACCGCAGATATTGTCCTGATTACCCATGAGCATTTTGACCACTGTTCTCCTGAGGATGTGAAAAAGATTCAAGGGCCGAACACGGTAATTGTTGCGACTTTAGATTGCGCATCGAAGCTATCAGGAAAGATAAAAGTTGTTAAACCAGGTGATAAGATAAATGTCGAAGGTGTCAATATTGAGACTGTCCCCGCCTATAACACAAACAAACAATTCCACACAAAAGATAAAGGTTGGATTGGATATATTTTCAGCGTAAAAGGGCAACGGATCTATATCGCGGGAGATACGGATTATATCCCTGAGATGAAAAACTTTAAGGTTGATATAGCACTTCTGCCTGTCTCAGGCACATATGTGATGACAGCTGATGAGGCTGTAAAGGCAGCCCTTGATATAAAACCCAAGATAGCGATTCCAATGCACTACGGCTCAATCGTTGGCTCAGAGAATGATGCAAAGAAATTTGCTGAGGGTCTAAAAGGTAAAGTTGAGGTAGTGATACTAAAAGAAGAATAGTGCCAGTGTCTTTGATCAGTGACGGTTTCTAACACTGACACTGACAACTGACAGAGTGCTTAAGCACGGCACGTAAGAAAGATAGTCAAGCTTTTTTGGAAAGAATACTCTCGTTCAATGAATGTTCATAATTCCTCAAATGACGCCGATCATGAATTCTTTAAATCTGGTGAGCTTTCAGTAAAGGGTATTAAAGAAGGTATTCAAGGCTCAATAGGAAGAAAGATTTTTTTCTGCGAAACTGTAAGTTCGACAAACACGATTGCTGCAGAGCTTGCAGAGAAAGACGAAGTTGAAGGCGCGGTTGTTATTGCTGATAGACAGGAAAGGGGTAGAGGCAGGCTCGGTAGATGCTGGGTATCACCTCCTGGAGTAAATATATATATGAGTATTCTTCTGAGACCAGAGATAGAACCCAAACATATGACGTTGATAACGATAATGGATGCCATCGCATGTACACTTGCACTCAGGAGAGTTACAGGCCTTAATGTCACGATCAAATGGCCGAATGACTTAATGGTGTCTGATAAGAAGTTAGGTGGCATTCTCACAGAGATGAGAATAGCCCTTAACCGGACAAAATATGCCGTCACAGGGATAGGTATTAATGTAAATATGGATTCCGATGCCTTACCCGATATCATAAAAGACGTAGCAACATCTGTAAAAATGGAGACAGGCATGCTACATTCAAGGCCAGAGATCATTATAGAAATCTTGAACGAAATAGACCATTGGTATAGAATCCTGAAAGAGAAGAGAAAGATGGAACTCCTATCTCAGTGGAAGGAACTAACATCAACGCTGGGGAGAAAGGTTAAGATAATTCTTGGCAAGGAAACATTAACAGGTGTGGCCGAGTCTATAGATAGTGAGGGGATGTTGGTTGTGAAGCTTCCATCAGGGGCATCGAGGGTGATAAGGGACGGGGATCTTACGATTTTGAGATAAATGCTGATCGCCTTAGATATAGGTAACTCCTTGATAAATATAGGTATTTTCACAGGCAAGGGCCTTTTTGTGAAAAAACTCCGTACCCATCCTCTCAAAACCCCTGGGAAATATGCCTCAATAATGAGAGACTTTTTGTCAGAAATTTCTGTTGAAAGAACCGCTTCAGGGGTTATAATATCCTCTGTGGTCGCAGGCCATACCGAGGTTCTGGCAGAGGCTTGTAAGCGTTTAATGCCAGAAGACCTTTTAATATTAAGTCCTGAAATCAAGACAGGACTCGTATTTGACATTCCAAGACCCGAAGAGTTGGGTTCAGATAGGATAGCGAACGCTGTAGCTGCATACGAGCTTTGTAAGGGTCCTGCGGCAGTTATTGATTTTGGAACTGCTACGACAATCAGCGTTGTCGGAAAGGATGCAAATTATATTGGAGGCGCAATAATGCCAGGGTTCGGACTAATGAATGAATCCCTTGCAAAAGGCACTTCAAAATTGTCTGAGGTTACTCTTAGCCCTCCTGAATCTGCTCTCGGGACTGATACAGCTAAGTGCATTCAATCAGGGTTTTTTTATGGTACCGCAGGTGCAGTAGAAAGGCTTCTTCAGGAGATAGAAAAGGAGGTTGGCTTCGAGCTTAAGGTTATTGTTACGGGTGGATACGGAGGCATGGTTTCAAAATTCCTGACAAGGGACTATAGTCTAAGGCCAAATCTGACACTTGAGGGGTTAAAGATAATATTTATGAGGAACAAGGGTGCATGAACTGAGGAAAGATATCGTGCTCGGTAGATGGATAGAAGTCCTTTCAGAATCTAAGGAACCATCAGAGTACCAGCTCTCAACGGATAAGGGCTCTGCTGAAAAGAGCTGTATTCTCTGTTCCGGCAGGGAAACTGAGACTCCGCACGAGATAACATCTATTAGAAGGCAAGGTACACTGTCTAATACTCCGGGATGGTGGGTACGGGCAATTCCGAGTTTTAATCCTCTCTTTAATGTCGAAGGGAATCTGGATAGGAAGGGGGTCGGGCTTTATGATAGGATGAATAGCATTGGAGCGCATGAGATACTTGTTGAATCTCCTGAACATAATGTGAACCCTGAAGATATCGGGCTTGAGCAGATGACAAGAGTAATAAAACTTTACAGAGAGCGCATCTCAGACCTTAATAAGGATCTGAGATTGAGATATATACTCATATCCAAAAACTCGACGTTTGACCTCGGGGGGGCGTTCTTTCATCCCATGGCGTCTTTAGTAGCAACACCTGTGATCCCTAAGAAAATCAAGGACGAACTTGAGAATGCAAAACAGTATTATGATTATAAAGAGAGGTGCATATTTTGTGATATAATTAGAGAAGAACTTAAGGTAGGTGACAGAATAATCATAGAGACAAAAAACTTCCTTTGTTTCTGTCCCTATGCATCGTCTTTCCCTTTCGAGTCTTGGATAATCCCGAAAAGGCATAGCTGTGACTTTCAAGAAATCTCTCACGAGGAAATAGAGGACATGGGGTTTATACTCATGAGTATGTTAAAGAAATTAAGGGCAGTATTTACTGTAGAACCGCCGGTTAGCTACTTTCTCCATACTGCCCCAAACAGGGTGCCAAGGAGAAACCACTGGCACACACTCGGTGATGATTATCACTGGCATCTTGAGATAATTCCAAGACTTATAAGGAGGACTGGATTTGAATTAGGTTCAGGATTGTTTATCCTGAAGACATCGCCTGAAAAGGCGGCAAAATATCTAAGGGAGGTAGGTTGATGGAGATTAAAAGGATTCTTTTCCCGACTGATTTTTCTGAGGGCTCGTCACATGCATTGGAGTATGCCATTGACATGGCTAAACGTTATGGAGCAAAGCTTTATCTTGTTCATGTTATTTACGACATAGCAAAAGCAGCAGGTTGGTATGTCCCACATGCATCAATAGACGAAATGTATAAGGATATAGAAAAGAGCGCCGAAAAAGAACTCGGCAGATTCGGTCTTGAGGAGATGAGAAACCTCAAGGGTGTAGAGCGGAGTGTACTGACAGGTGTTCCTCACACTGAGTTAATAAAATTCGCCAAGGATAATCAAATAGATCTCATAATCATGGGTACACATGGGAGAAAGGGTATGGGGAGAATACTTTTCGGTAGCACCGCTGCACAAGTCGTAAGATTTGCTCCATGCCCTGTCCTTGCTGTGAGGATTCCAGCATACAAGGAGAAGTAAAGGAGAAATAAGCTATTGCGCGTATATATCTCAGAGAATGCCTTTATTGACCTCCTGCTAAGTTCAGCTGAGGTTTACAAGAGAGAATGTCTCGGTTTTCTCCTCGGCTATAAGCTTGAAGACAGGTTCATAATTGAACATGCATTTACTGTTCAAACTGCCAATAGGAGGCATAAGGCTGTTGTTTATAACAGAAAAAACCACAAAAAGATAGAGCCAATACTTGTGAGGTTTGATAAGCTGCAGATAATAGGTGATTTTCATTCCCATACCCAGTTTGGGCTCACAAAGGGGCTTGCCATACCGAGTCCTGAGGACATTAAAGAAATGCTCCCAGGCCATGTATATCTTATAGTGGCTATAAACAATAACCAAAAGACCCTGCCATGGGGCGAAAATAGAGATGGTACAATCTCAGGCTCTGTCAGCGAATTCTTCTTTAAAATATCAGCCTATTTCATTAACAATGGCAATGGTGTTAGCTCTGCAAAAAGAGCAAAGATACATTGTCCATTCCCGCCAGGGTTCCGAATTTAATACAGTTGGACGGGAATTGGAGACTGGGTAAGAAGAGTTTCATGTTGCCGGGTCTCCATTTCCCCTTTTTAGCCCAGAGAATACATTTACATCATGCAGATGTTGTGAATCCCGATTTATATCGGGATCGATATTTTAGTGTACTTCTAACTGATGGTTATTCGGAATATTTTTATGGGAATAACGAATAAAGATATTCCCAATAAATCATCGAGTTAAATAAATTTTTGAGCAATGTCTGCATTATTTGGGTTAAGGTTGGTGAAAGTACCGATCCGTTTCCCTTTATAAGAGGATGAAGCTCAGTGCCAAAATTCTTGTAGTAGGTGGAGGCCCTGCGGGTGCCATTGCGGCGAAATCTCTTGCAGAAAGGGGTTCAGAAGTTATTCTGCTTGAAAGGAACCTCTCATTTGAAAAACCCTGTGGAGGTGGAATCCCATCAAGTGCCTTTGATGAGCTTGCCATTCCTAAAGAAGTGATTAAAAGGGAGGTTAAAAGCATCAGGATAGTATCACCAATTGGCGAACAACTTGATATAGAGCTAAAAGGTGGGAGCCTCGCTATTGTTACAAGAGGGGAGTTTGACAGAGTGCTGAGGCATGAGGCAGAGAAGAGGGGTGCACAGGTAATAGAAGGGGCGTTTAGAGGGCTCATAATAGATGGCAAGAAGTACAAAGTTGAAGCTATTATTAAAGGAGTAAAGACTGATATAGTCGCAGAATATATTATTGCTGCAGACGGTGTGAACTCAAGGGTCAGAGCTGCTCTTGGGATACGACCAGCCAAATCCTTCTTTACCTTATCTGAGAAGATAAGGGGAATAAATACAGACTACTGTGAGTTCTGGTTTGGCTTATCTCATGCACCAGGCTTTTATTCCTGGATTTTCCCTGCAGCAGATGGTATTTCCGCAGGGACAGGGAGTTCTGAACCAGGGAAGGTGCTTGCCCTATTTAAGATATTCCGGGAGAAAAAGGGAATAACGCAGCAAGGGCTAAAGATGATATATAAAATACCAATGTGGAAAGGAGATTTATATAATAAAAATAATATTATCTTTGCGGGGGATTCAGCAGGTCAGGTGATGCCCCTTAGTTACGAAGGAATCTATTATGCAATGAAGGCTGGAGAGTTTGCTGCAAGTGCGATAATACAAGGGAGGGCGACTGATTATGAGAGGATGTGGAAATCGAGGTTTCAGAAAAGATTTTCCCTTATGGATAAACTCAGAAGTTATTTCTTAAAGAACGATGTCACTGTAGAGAGGCTTGTTGCTTTACACAGAAGATTCGAGGTTCAGGAAGCATCTATGAGACTCTGGATGAGGAAGGACAGCAGCAGAGAAGGCCTGAAAAGCTATATAAAGCTCTTCGGTAAATTCTTATGTTAACGTTAAACAGATTTTTTGCCTACTCCATAGCATTACATATCATGCTAATTATTGCTGCCCTTTCAATTGTTTCCCCTGCTAAAAATAAAGGGGGTGAAGAATTTTTTGCAAGGCTTGTATCACCAGAAGAATTTCTTCCTCCCCGACCTTCTATATCTGCTGTCCCCAAAGTGAGACCGTCAACGCCTGTCAAGCCAAGAACTGCCCAGATGCGGCCTGCTCAACTAAAGATACCCCAACCAAAGACAACCCAGTCAAGGACTTCTATGCCCACACCTGAAATTAAAAAAGGAGCACAGAATTTCTCCGGACCAGGGATATCTACTCCTCAGCCCATGTCACCTCCTGCATCCCCAAGCCAGGGATTAGAAGGCAGAACCGGCATGGGCAATCAGGAGAGTAAGGGAACCACACAGAAGCCCGGTATTCCAATGCCCTCCACAAAAGAAAAGCTCTTCGACAGAGGTGTTATTGGCGACATAGCAAAGAGAGATATTAAAAAAGAAGAGCAAGACGAGAAGAGCTTTTCTTTTGATGTTAAGGAAATGCGGTATCTGGCATATTTAAAAAGGTTGAAGGAGAGGATAGAAAGTATCTGGATTTATCCACCTGAGGCAGCAACAAAAGGAATCTATGGGGACCTTATTATAAAATTTACGATTAAGAAAAATGGCAAATTGGGAGCTATCGAACTTGTAAGGACATCAGGATACAAAAACCTTGATGATGCAGCTTTGAGGGCACTCAAGGATGCTGAACCTTTCTGGCCTCTGCCTGATGAATGGGCCATGGAAGCCTATACAATAGAGGGGCATTTTGTATATACTATTTATGGCTATTATGTAAGATAAGCCATTGAGGAGGCTCCACTTTCACTGAAAGCTAAGGTTCAAATGAAGGATACTTTAATGAAACCTAGACTTTATCTTCGAGTAGGTGATATTGTAAGGCATATGCGCTATAGTGTATGGGGTGAAGGTGAAGTCATAGAAGAAAAACATTCGGACCTTCCTGGTGGCTTGTGCCTTGTGCGGGTATTATTCGAGGATGGTATAGAAAGGTCCTTCATAAATGACCTAAACAGTGAATGCTGTTGTCTTTATGCAGGAGTAAGATTGAGCGCGCAATAAATAACTTTCTTCACATTTTATAGCTCCCTCCTTTTCTTGAGTCAATCAAAACGGTGAGCTTGCTGTATATCAAGCAGGATAGAGGGACGGTTAAAGAGATTAAGTTTACAAGGGGGTAGAATGAGAAAGAAGAGGAGTACTGAATCTTTCTATGATACCTTTGAAAGCCCCATAGGGACACTCTACCTCGTATTTACTGGTAAAATCCTGAGAAAGATTTCATTTAAAAAACCTAATGAGATAATCCGAAAGGGGGAAGCACCTTCTTTAATAAAGAAAGATCTTAAGGAATATTTTGAAGGTGGCAGAGAGGAATTTACACAAAACATAGGGGTTCCCAAGGGTACAGATTTCGAGAAGCAGGTCTGGCTTGCTCTGAAAGAGATCCCTTATGGAGAGACAAGAACGTATAAGTGGCTTGCTGAAAAGGTTGGGAAGCCAGCAGCCTGCAGGGCAGTTGGACAGGCTCTCAGCAGGAATCCGATACCAATTATCCTTCCATGCCACCGTATTATCGAGTCTGATGGTTCAATTGGGGGCTATTCAGCAGGCGTTGATATCAAAAGAAGGCTGCTTGAGATTGAATACTATATAAAGTTAGCGAAAAAAGGCTAAAAAATTTAAGAATTACGAAGAGTTACATAAAAACCTAATAGGCGTAGGCGTTAACCTTCATTCAAGTGCAAGGCGATCATAAGCTGTTGGAAATACATTCTAAAGTTGTCTTCGAGCCGTAGAGCGATTACATTCCTATGAAATAGATTAAAAAGGACTTGAATATTTCTCTAATTCTGGTAATATTAACCCCATGGAAGTAAAAATTGGGACCATTTCACATGTTTATAAGAAGATAGGGGTGGCAATTGTGGAACTTTTAGAGTCCCTGCAGGCCGGAGATACGGTACATATCAGCGGACACCATACTGATCTTACTCAAAAGGTTGAGTCTATGCAACTAGAGCACCAGAATGTCCAGAGAGCAGATCGGGGCCAGAGCGTAGGATTGAAGGTAAGCGGTGAAGTTAAGGAACACGACCTTGTCTATAAGGTCGTAGATTAACAGGCATTAAAGGCCATCCTCCT
>DASPRG010000055.1:0-7252 GCA_035624555.1 Thermodesulfovibrionales bacterium | reverse complement strand
CTATGTGTAAAGGGATCCGTGGTATGGTCTCAATTAATCCATTCAGAGAAAAAAGAGACAGGAGAATTGATTCCCGTATATCGATCAGGGGTAAAATTTATTGACATCTTTGATAAGAAAGCAAACACACTCCTGAGTTTTATCGAAGAGAATAAAGAGAGAACATCTGAAAGGAGATTGGGTGGGGTGCGGTGTAAAATGGCTTCCCCTCAAGATATAAAGGTTGGTTTTCCTTATGGGTATGAGGTAAAAATGATAAGCCTTTCCGGAATGGAGATTGAAACTGGACATTCTCTTGACCCTAACTCCTTACACGATATGGAAATTGTACTGAATGAAAAAGAAGTGTTGAATATTACTGGCAGGATTGTTAATTGTGCAGAGATTGCTTCAGAAAATTTTACTAAATATAGCATGGGTGTTGAGTTTGTTGAAGTTTCTGATAAGGAGATGTTGAAGCATTTCCTCGATACCCTCGAAGAGTCATAACCTTGTTTTTTTCAGTGTTCTTATGTTAAAGTATTAAAATTATGTACGCAATAATTGAAAGTGGTGGAAAACAATATAAGGTTGTTCCTGGCGGTACTTTAAAAGTCGAGAAACTCTCCCTGGAGAAAGGATCTGAGGTTATTCTCGATAAGGTTCTTATGGTCTCTCAGGAAGATAAGAGCATATATGGGTCTCCTTATGTCAGCGGGGCTAAGGTTTTAGCAACTGTTGATGGCATAGGGAAGGCAAAGAAGGTAATAGTGTTCAAACAGAGACCCCGTAAAGCCTCGAGGAAACTCACTGGACACAGGCAGCCTTATACCTCTTTGAAGATTAACGAGATAGTTTTGGGAGGATAAGATGGCACATAAAAAAGGTGTGGGAAGTACACGAAATGGGCGCGACAGTGAGTCAAAACGTCTTGGAGTGAAAAGGTATGGCGGGCAAATTGTCCGCGCTGGGAATATTCTTGTAAGACAAAGAGGAACAAAGTTTCATCCAGGCCTGAATGTTGGGAAGGGATCAGATGATACCCTTTTTGCAAAGATAGACGGAGTTGTGAACTTTGAGAGAAAAGATAGGGCGAGATTACAGATAAGCGTATACCCGGTAGAGCAACCAATAGTTCAGTAAGAAGTATTGTGATGTAAGATGTAAGGCGGGCCAAAAGCCCGCCTTTTTTGTTATTATCCATGTAGGCAAGGTTAGGCTGTCTTCCGAAAAGGAGAGACAGAAGAACTGTCTCAGAATTTTTATAATCGACAAATTTATTTGTATGGCAATCGTAAGTACTTTACCAATTAAAGGTTTATTCGTTTATGCCTCAAAAGGTTTTACTTTAAGGTGTCGTATAAAAATTCTTCACCAGCCCTTCTGTCTCTATGGTTACTTTTAGTGATTTTGTATATAGGCAGGACATAGCATGTGTCTCGGGATCCCCTCTCCCTCGCCCTTCCCCACAAGGGAAGAGGGAAGAAGTAGGAGGTTTCCCTTTTGTTTCCCCTCCCTTGATGGGAGGGGAGAGAGGGGAGGGTGAAGTATTATCTGCCTCTTTGTGAGCCAAAGGCTCATGATGGTTTGAGAGTTTTTGAATTTGATTTATTATGCAATTCGTTGACTATGTGAAGATACACGTAAAGGCTGGAGATGGTGGAAGAGGATGCGTCAGCTTCAGGAGAGAGAAGTATGTTCCAAGAGGTGGACCTAACGGTGGAGATGGCGGAAGGGGTGGGCATGTAATAGCGAAGGCAACAAATGAACTCAATACTTTACTTGACCTGAGGTATAGACGGGAGTATAAGGCAAAGCGAGGGCAACATGGTATGGGGAAAAAAATGCACGGGGAAAATGGTGAGGATCTGATAATACCTGTCCCTGTTGGCACAGTTATTAAGGATGCAGATTCTGAAGAAATAATTACGGACCTTGATTCCGAAGATAGCAGTTTTATTGTGGCGAGAGGAGGAAGGGGAGGTCTGGGCAATGCACATTTTGCTACCCCTGTAAGAAAGGCCCCGAGGTTTGCACAACCGGGTGAAAAAGGTGAAGAAAGGTGGTTGGTCTTTGAATTAAAACTCCTTTCGGATGTCGGGTTAATAGGGCTTCCAAATTCAGGGAAATCAACACTCATATCAGTTATCTCTTCTGCCAGACCCAAAATAGCAAGCTATCCTTTTACAACCCTTGTACCGAATCTGGGTGTCGTAAAGCTGGAGAATTTCAGAAGCTTTGTTGTTGCGGATATTCCGGGGCTTATAGAAGGTGCCCACAAAGGGGTAGGGCTTGGTTTCCAGTTCCTCAGGCATATAGAGCGCACATCAATCCTTTTGCATTTAGTTGATATATCAGATATGGCTGTCGGGGACCCGGTGGATAATTATGAGAAGATTAACAAAGAACTTGGATTATATAGCTCTTTACTCCTTGATAAACACCAGGCTGTTGTTGCTACAAAACTTGACATAGCTAACAAAAAGAGGCTTGACAGTCTTAAAAGATACTGTAAAACTAATGGCATTGATTTCTTCGACATATCAGCAGCTACAGGGGAGGGAATTCAAAAGCTTTTAACGTATCTTTCAGTTAAGGTGGAGGAGAGAAAAAAGGGATTACATGAAAAGGGCTGTCATAAAAATAGGAAGTAACATCCTTGCAGATGCCAAGGAAGGTCTCAACACCAGGCGCATACACTCGATAGCGAAAGATGTAGCAGGTCTTACAGAGCTTGGATTCGAGGTCGTTCTGGTCTCTTCAGGTGCTATCGCAGCGGGTATGAAGAAACTCGGGCTTAAGGAGAGGCCAAAAGATGTGAAACTGAAACAGGCTTCTGCGGCTATCGGCCAATCCAGCCTCATGTGGGCTTATGAAAAAAGTTTCAGCGAATGTCATAAAAAGGTTGCACAGGTACTTCTTACCAGGGATGATTTCTCTGACAGAAGGAGGTACATAAACTCAAAGAATACTTTAACAACGCTTCTTACCTATGGTGTTATCCCTATTGTTAATGAAAACGATACCGTTGCCATAGATGAAATTAAGTTTGGTGACAATGACAACCTTGCCGCCCTTGTTGCAAGTCTTATTGAGGCTGAAAGACTTATCATACTTTCGGATGTTGAAGGGCTTTATACAGAGGATCCCAAAACTCATTCAGGAGCAAGGATTATAGAATGTGTTGAGGAAATAACGCCTGAACTTGAGGCAAAAGCTAAGGGTGTGGGAAGCATTGTTGGAACAGGAGGGATGTATTCAAAACTTCTTGCAACAAAGAAGGCAGTAAATCACGGTATTACTGTCCATATTGTCACCGGGAAAAAAGAAGGGCTTATCTGTTCCCTCATGAAAGGTAAGCACGCCGGTACACTCTTTAAACCAAAAGAGGGGAAGCTTTCCCTGAGAAAAGGGTGGATTGCTTACAGTAGCCGTGCAAAAGGAAACGTCATCATTGATGAAGGGGCTGTTAAGGCTATCATCCATGGTGGTAAAAGCCTCCTTCCTTCAGGCATCATCTCTGTTGAGGGAGAATTCGATATAGGTGATTCGGTTTACTGTCTTGATTCAAAAAGAAACCGCATTGCAAAAGGCCTGACGAACTATTCCTTTGCAGAGGTCGAAAGAATTAAAGGCAAGAAGACATCGGAGATTGAAAAAATACTCGGCTATAAATATTCTGACGAGGTGATACACAGGGATAATCTGGTGCTGGTGTGAAAGCAAAGAAAACAAGAATAGGGACAACACTATTCACGAATCGTCACTGGCAATAGTATAAACTCCTACATTCTACCACGATTATCGTTAATCAGATATTTGGCAGCTACGGTCTCAATAGAAACAGGGGCCGATAAACCCTTATGGAATAAATGCAGCGCTTCCAAATCTGATTTCCAGACAACATCATTAGGAGCAAGCAGGCTGACACTATCCGGCTCGTGTGTTGTATACAGCTTATCATCCTTGAAGCAATAATGCTCGTCACTGACTTCTGTAGAATATGCTCGCATCAATGGCGGGATATCATTGGGCTTAAACCATAGTTTAATTTCCCGTTCAGCATCGACATCTGTTGCTGAAGCATGAATAAGATTATCCATTCGCTCACCAATTACATTTCCTTCAGTATCTTTGAGAGGCACTACCGTCCCTAATGCACGAATACATCCGGGTTTAATTTCACGGGCGATATGAGGATTAGTTGGCCCGGAGATGTCTCGTATTTTTTCTATTGCATTAGTCCCGTTATAAACCAAAGCGATTACTCTTCTTTTCCAGAGATCTTCAGGATAATGAATATATCCCATGATGTACTCTATAAGTGATGGATAAAATACTTTGCCCCTGTGTTCAGCATAATGCTCTTCAGCAAGCATTTTGCTGACATTAACTATCTTGGCGCCGGCAAAACGCAACCCCGTATGGAATTCTGAGAGTTGAGAAAGCACATACCCGGTCAAAGAATTCTTAAGAGCATCCGGTTTGATGAGTACAAGTGTCTGTTCGAGTTTTTGTTTATTCATATGAGATCCTTTGTAAAAATTTATTCCGACATGCTAAGTCTAAGCGGTTAATTATATCTTAAATAGTCATTTTTTGTAAGATAAAGACTGATACGTATTAAAGACAAATTCCTACAGAAATATCAGACATATACCGATACCATTATTCATATTTCATATGTATAGTGTTAATATAAGTTTGACAGAACATTTTAATCAATAAGACGTGCAAGGTGGGAGGTATTAAAAAAGGAGGCAATATGAAGGTTATAAAATTTTGTATGCATGGGTTGTCATGGGTGATTATTTTCATGCTCATGATACCACCAGGAATAATGGCCCAGGATTCTGAACAAGCAGTACAGCCTGCCAAGTTCACGAAGGAAGAGTTGACACAGATGGTCGCACCGATCGCCTTGTATCCTGATTCACTTATTGCTCAGATACTGATGGCATCAACATATCCGATTGAGGTAGTCGAGGCTGAGCGGTGGGTAAAACAGAACAAAAACCTTAAAGGGGATGAACTTGACAAGGCGTTGCAAGAAAAGACGTGGGATTCAAGCGTGAAGTCACTATGTCATTTTCCCGACGTCCTCTATACAATGAGCGATAATCTTGAGCGGACGACAAGGCTGGGAGACGCCTTTCTGAGCCAGCAGGATGACGTTATGGATACAGTACAGGAGTTGCGCAGGAAAGCTCAGGAACAGGGCAATCTCAAGACTACAAAAGAACAGAATGTTGTCGTTGATGAGCAGCAGGATATCCAGATCGAACCAGTAAACCCGGATGTCGTTTATGTACCAGTATACGATCCGCTCTATGTGTATGGTCCTTGGTGGTACCCTGCCTATCCACCATATTACTGGTTTTATCCACCCGGCCCTATTATAGCGAGCGGGATTATCGGTTTTGGGTTTGGTATTTTTATTGGGTTTGGCATCTTTTCATGGTGCTGGTTTGACTGGCATCATCATCATGTAGATATAGATATGCACAAGACGAAGCACTTCAACAGATTCGACAGAGGCAGATGGGATTTCGAAAGACATATCTGGAATCATGAGCCTGAGCATCGAAGAGGGGTTGCTTACAGAGACAGGGCAACAAGTCAGCGTTTTGGGGTGCCGTCTTCACGTATATTCGGGACAAGTCCAGAGGCTCGCGGTTACACCGGTGGAAGGATAGATCACGAAAGGTTACAAAGACCTCAAGTTGTACAAAGACCTCCGGCAATGCAAAAACCTCCGACAGTACAAAGACCTCCAATGATCCAGAGACCCCCGGCCCGTGGCAATGCTTTCAGTGGCGTAGGCAACGGGAATTTTGAGCGCAGGGCAAGTGAACGCGGATTCACAAGCCGCCAGAGTGGGGGATTCCGCAGTGGTGGCGGATTGCAGAGCGGCGGGAGATCTCCCAGCGGCGGACAAAGTGGCGGATTCCCTGGCGGTGGATTCCGTAGGTAAGGTAAGCGCAACAGTAATCAGAAATCTATATGATTAACCAGGCAGTAAAAGAGATCATAGATAAATAAGGGAGGATAAGAATGAATACATGCATATGGTACAAAAGGAGGATTCCACTCTGTCTGACTGCATCGATCTGCATCATCGTTGCTATCATGCTATTGAGTGGAACTTGTTCGCCTTTGCTTGCCAAAATTATACAACAGAAGAGTTTTGATTCACCTGAGGAAGCCGTGAATGCCCTTGTCATTGCAGTCAAGGCAGATGATATAAAAGAGCTTTTGGCCATTCTGGGACCGGAAAGCAAAGAATTGATATCTTCCGGCGATGAGTTAGCAGATAAGGTAGGACGTGAAAAGTTTATCAAAGCGTATGACGAGATGAACAAACTTGAGAAAGCATCTGCCAAAAAAGTAATTCTTCATGTAGGGACGGATGACTGGCCTCTGCCGATACCGATTGTAGAGAAAGGCAATACGTGGATTTTCGACACAAAGGCTGGAAAGGAAGAGATACTGAACAGGAGGATAGGCAGAAACGAGCTGAATGTTATAGAGGTTCTTCGTGCTTATATCGATGCGCAATGCGAATATGCAAGCAAAACACGTGTTAGTGAGGGGATAGCGCAGTTTGCCAAAAAAATTATCAGCTCCGAGGGTAAGCATGATGGACTCTACTGGGAGGCAAAAGAAGATGAAGAAATGAGCCCCCTTGGTCCTCTTGTTGCCCAGGCAGCAAGTGAAGGATACGCTAAGAAAGGTAATGGTATTACCCTTTCGCCTTTTCACGGGTATTATTACAAGATACTCATGGGGCAAGGGAAATATGCTACAGGTGGTGCATACAACTACGTGGTTAAAGGAAAGATGGTCTTAGGATATGCTCTCGTCGCCTATCCCGCTCAGTATGGGAACTCGGGTATCATGACCTTTATAGTAAATCAGGAAGGCGTCATTTATGAAAAAAATCTTGACAAGAATACAGTGAGTATAGCAAAAGCCATGAAGATGTTTAATCCTGACAAAACCTGGAGAAAGGTTGAAGAAATAAAAAAATAGGAGCTTATGCTTTTTCCTCCGTAGAATTTTTAACGGTGGGGCATTTTATGCCTTCGAAGGCATAGACTATCCTCTTTTCCATTTCGAGTCTGTTGGCAGGACATGGTATCTTCTTAAAGTCCGTCATCTTGTTCAGTATTTCTTGCCGGTTGAAAAGCTCATCCAGTGCTTCACCAATTAGTCTTCCTGTAAGCACATCAATTATCCTTGCTTTTTCCCCATCGGTGACCACTGCGTAGGG
>DASPRG010000032.1:0-21770 GCA_035624555.1 Thermodesulfovibrionales bacterium | reverse complement strand
AACTGTTGCTGATCTCTTCACCCCATAGTACCCCTCGGGAAAGAACAAAGAAACCATTAATGCTACCAAAGATTATTCGGTAGCTGCCTCTATTGAGGCAACCGGTTTTGACCTGGTTTCACAGTGCTTTCAGCTTGGTTATGGTCAATTATATCATAAGAAAATCAAGATTGGTTGCAAATTCTCCTCCACAAATAAGGTTATTTCTTAAAAAAGAGGTCTAAAGAAGTGCGGTACTGAAATACCTTTCTGCTCGGTCAGGCAATATGGTCACTATCCTGTTTTTTCCATTATCCATATAGAGAGCAGCAAAAACATTGGCGCCAGAAGAGGTACCTGCCAGTAACCCTTCCTCTCTTGAAAGCCTGCGGGTTGTTTCAATAGCTTCTTCATCAGAAACGGTTAATACCATATCAACAATGTTCACATCGAGGACAGCAGGAATAAAACCATCACCTATACCCTGAATCTTATGAAGTCCTGGTTCTCTTCCTAATAATGCAGCGCTGGTCTTTGGTTCTACAGCAACAATTTTAACAGTGGGCTTTTTCTCTTTCAAAAACGTCCCGATTCCTTGAAGAGTTCCTCCACTTCCAACTCCTGCAACGAAAATATCAATTTCCCCGTTAGTATCCTGCCAGATCTCAGGGCCAGTTTCGAGATAATGAATTTCTGGGTTACGGGGATTCACAAATTGATTGGCCACGAAATATTTTTCTGGTGTTGCATCGGTGATTTCCTGCAACTTTTTCAGGCTACCTGATAAGCTCTCCTCGGCAGGGGTTGAAATAATTTGTCCCCCGAATGCCTGTATTATTTTTTTCCGTTCCTCACTCATATTTTCAGGCATCACGCAGATTACCTGATACCCTTTTTGCACTCCCACCAGACTCAAACCAATTCCCGTATTCCCAGAAGTAGCCTCTATAATAATCATCCCACATCTGAGTCTTCCTTCTTTTTCCGCCGATTCAATAATATGTTTTGCTACGCGGTCTTTAATGCTTCCTCCGGGATTCAAAAACTCAGCTTTGGCAAATACGTTCCCGGAAGACATTTTCTTTAATCTAACTAATGGAGTGCTTCCCACTGCTTTTAGAACAGAATCTATTAGCATAACAATCTCCTTGTTAAGGATTTATATCATATAATTTATGAAGTATTAGATTGTAACAAAAGTATCTGTTTTATCCAATTCTCTCCGTTGATTCCTGTTTCTAATGCTGTATGGCATGGCAAGATTTAATATTAATGAGTAAAGGAAGGCATCTTTTATGTCCTCATGACCACATTACCATCTAATTTCAGGGAGGGTGTACGCTCGATTAGTTCACGGATAAAGGTTTTCTTATCTTTCGGTGAAATCATAATGACCCGTTTTTTATTGTTCTTTAAATAGTCGATCCTCAGCCTGTCAAGAGACCAAGCAGGAGAGCTCAGCGGATTCCTCGTAGGAACCACACTCTCAATTGAAGAAAGGGGAATCTTGTAATGCAACAATATCCCGCTGCGGATCTCCAAAGTTGAGGTTGTGATTTCATAATTAACCGGATATGCGAAAAGCACGAGGATACCAAAATAAAAGACGGAGGCTGCGAAGAGAATCCATGTTTGAGGATAATGAAACCCCTTGACTATGATGAGATTGATTGCCTGAACGATAAGTCCAAACCCGCCGATAGCAACTATGAAAACAAGCCAAATGTCTTTCTTTGTTGGATAGATCATCGATTTTGACTACCACTTTCTGCTGATTACCAATTGTAGTCTATCTAATTATAGCTAAACTATCGCCATGTCTCAAATCAAAATCAAAAGTTGCATAAAGGATATCTAATGAATAAAATACCAAAGAAAGGAGGTAAAAAATGCCATTAGAGAAAAAAAGCCTGAACTCTCCTGATGAAATACGTATCTTCCCGAAAGGGAAGGTTGAGCTTGTTACGATTGGAGGCATCACATTTGGTAGAGGCACTTTTGAGCCTGGATGGAAGTGGTCTAAATCATTAAAGCCGATAGTAAAAACTCAAAGTTGCGAGGCGCCACACACCCAGTACCATGTTTCAGGACGATTGAGGGTGAGAATGGATGATGGTACAGAGGAAGAGTTCGGCCCTGGTGACGTATCGGTTTTACCCCCTGGACATGATGTTTGGGTTGTTGGAAATGAGCCTGCGGTGGTCGTTGATATAACAGGCATGACTCATTATGCAGAGGAAACCAAGAAAAAGCGCAAAGAACGGAACTCTGTATCAAAATTCGGCCCGGATTTGTTTCGCTAAGTCACATAATCTGCTCATTGCAGGAGACTTATTCAATCCATCTCCATTGGTAAAGTGCTGATAGCAGAAAAGTCAATAAGGATGAAGACTGAATAATGAAAAGGACAGAAGATAACGAAAAGTTATTAACCTCAGGCAATTTAAAACAGTGCCACCTTTCAGATATATTTCTAAGTCTTCAAAGGTCAGAAAAGACAGGAATTTTCGAGCTTAAAAATGGTCCCATCTGTAAAAAGGTGTATATAAAAAATGGGAACATGATATTTGCAGCTTCAAACCAGGAAGAGGATCACCTCGGAGAGTTTCTGGTAAAGGCTGAGAAGATCACCCTTGATCAGTATTACCAATCAATTGATGGCATGAAGAGGACAGGAAAACGTCAGGGTACGGTCTTAGTTGAACTTGGCTATCTCAAACCTAAAGATCTTGTCTGGGCAGTAACACGTCAGGTTGAGGAGATCATTCTGAGCCTTTTTCAATGGGAAGACGGTGAATTTGAGTTTAAAGAAGGCATTCTCCCTTCTGAGGAGGTCATAACCTTAAAACTTAGTACAGCTAATCTTATTTATCGAGGAATCAAGAGAATAAATAATGTTACCTATATTAAGGATGCCTGTCCTTCCATGAATGCAATACTTTACTATTCTGCTGAACCAATAAACCTATTCCAGGATATTAAACTCGAGGAGAAAGACAAGGATGTTATTTCTCTTATAGACGGTACCCGCAAAGTGCTCGATATAATCTCTCTCTCACCTTTAGGCAGTTTTCAGACAATGAAGATTCTTTATGCCTTGATGAGCACGAGAATAATTGAGATTAAAGAAGAGGGCCAGATAATAGAAGACAAGATCGGTGAAAATATACTGAAAGAACCTGAAGGAGAGTTTGACTCGGCTTTTGTAGAGAAGGTTGAGGCACTCTATGACAGACTTTCATCAACGGATTACTATACCATCCTTGGAATCTCAAAATGGAATACTTCTGCTGATATTAAAGGGGCCTACTATAGAAAGGCCAAGGAGTTTCACCCTGATAAGCACTTCTATCTGCCTTCAGAGGCCCTAAAAAACAAATTGAATGCCATCTTTTCCCAACTAACTATAGCATATAAAACTCTTTCTGATTTAAAAATGAGAAGGGAATATGATATAGGTTTATCATCTCGGGCTTCACCAACAGAGAGCAGCAATTCAGAGGTTGCAAGAATCAAATTCATGGAGGGCAATGCTGCCTTAAGGAGAAAATCTTATGCCGAAGCAGCAGAATTATTCAGACAGGCTGTAAATCTCAAAGATTCAATAGCACTCTATCATTTCAATCTTGGTTTGGCATTAGTAAAGGAGAAAAAATTTCGTGAGGCAGAGAGGTCTATAAATAATGCCTTAAAGCTTGACCCCTCTAATGCTGGTTATATGGCTGAACTCGGCCACATCTATCTTGAGCTCGGTTTTGTATTAAGGGCAAAGGCCATATTTGAGAAATCAATAAAATTTGACCCTGCAAATGAAAGGGCAGTTGCGGGCTTAGCATCAATCCGGACTTAATCCAGCACTGTCTGCAAGTTTTTACAAATAAACTTACTGTTCTTTCTTTTCACCCTCAAGCTTTTTTGTAAGAGCGTCGATTTTCTTATTCAATTCCTGGATATCCTTTTTTGTCGGGAGATTCATTTTTGAAAGGGTTTTGTCTATTATTTCAGATAGATTCTTACTAACCTTTTCTGTTCTTTTATCTGCCTTTTCTGTCCATGCCTTTACGATCTTTGCTCCCTCGGACTTGCTTATTTCACCCTTTTTCGCAAGCTCCTCAACCAACTCCTTTACTTTCTCTTGAGCTCCCAACCCAGCTAAAAGCGCCTTTTTTATTACATCAGACAAACTCATTGCCAACCTCCTCTTAAAAGTTAACAGTGAATAGTGAAAAGTTAAAAGTTTATCAACAATATCGGTTAAGACTTTTAACTTATACCAAATTCAGCGATAACTATATTGAAACATTAAATTAGTGTCATTGCGAGGTCATTTCGACCGTGGCAATCTCTCTTTTTTCGCTTGACAGCTTGCAAGCCTTAAAGCTTTGAGATTGCTTCGTTTCACTCGCAGTGACGATTTCTGTCGCAGGATTTGAATATAACTTATTTTTTGATAAAATCATAAACAGACTCAAGTGCTCCGTCCAGTTTTTCGATCTCTTTTGTACCACCCTGTGCCATCTCAGGCTTGCCGCCACCACTTCCACCTGCAATTTGCGAGATCCTTTTCATAATATCACCTGCATGATATCTGTCCTTCAGATCCTTCGTTACCATACAGACAATAGCAGCCTTGCCATCAGACACTGATGAGACAACAATAATCCCTGACTGGAGCCGATCTTTTATATTATCAGCCAAATGGCGTAGTTCCTCCATGTTAAGACCATCTTGCCTGACTTTTACTACCTTTACTCCCTTAAGTTCTTTTGCATCCTTCAGTGCCTCTGATATGACATCTCTTGAGCCAGTTTTCAGTTTCTGAATCTCTTTTTCGAGGGACTTAATATTTTTGAGAAGCTTTTCTATTCTCTCCAGTGGTTTCTCTGTCTTTAAAAGTGCTTTAAGAGAATCAAGTTCGGATTTCATCTGACTTAGATAAGCAAAGGCTGTATTTCCTGTCAATGCCTCAATCCTCCGGATACCAGAGGCAACGCTGCTTTCCGAGAGAATCACGAATAACCCAATTTCACCTGTTGCCTTGCAATGAGTTCCGCCACAGAGTTCAGAGGTATAACCGGGCACACTGACAACACGCACTGTCTTACCATATTTCTCTCCGAATAATGCAGTTGCCCCTGACTCAATGGCTGTCTTTATATCCATCACTGATGTCACAACTAAAAGGTTCTCTAAAACCTTTTCATTAACCAGGTTTTCAACTGTTTGTATCACTGATTCATCAAGGGCAGAAAAATGGGTAAAGTCAAAACGAAGTTTTTCGGGTGAGACAAGAGATCCAGCCTGTTTCAGATGGTCTCCGAGAACAGACCTTAGGGCTGAATGCAAAAGATGGGTGGCTGTATGATTTCTCATGGTTGCCTTTCTTTTCTCAGCATCAACCCTGCATTTTACTTTATCCCATACCTGAAGCTTGCCTTTTTTAAGTTTTATGACATGTGAGTGGAGAGCATCGAGAGGTTTTTTGGTGTCAAGCACAGTTGCTCTGAAATGTTCTCCACTCATCTCGCCTGTATCACCAACCTGACCACCTGACTCACCGTAAAACGGAGTCTTATCAAGAAATACCTCTACCTCTTCTCCTTCGGATGTCTCCTTTAGTAACTTACCATCTTTTAAAATTGCTTTTATGAAAGACTCAAATTCAAGATTTTCGTAACCGACAAATTCCGTCTTCCCTATCTCTGAGATTAATTCTCGGTAAATCGAGGCTACAGCCTCTTCTTCTCCAACCCACGATGCCCTTGCCCTTTCACGTTGTACTCCCATCTCCCGGTGGAAGGCCTCTTCGTTAATCCTCAGTCCTGCATCCATTGCAATGTCCCGTGCAAGATCAAGAGGAAACCCATAAGTGTCATATAGCCGAAAAATTTCTTCACCGGGTATAACATCGTTACCACTTTTTTTCACCTTCGATATAATCTCGTCAAATATCGTCATCCCCATCTCAATAGTTCTCGTAAACCTTTCCTCTTCTATCTTGAGGAGCTTTTCTGTCCGCTCACGTTCATCCACAATCTCAGGATAGACATTCCCCATATTATCAATAACAGAATCAATCAATGTATAAAGGAATGGCTCATGCATATTCAGAAGCCTCGAGTGTCTCGATGCCCTGCGGATTATTCTCCTCAACACATAACCTCTGCCCTCATTTGAAGGCATAAGCCCCTCGGAAAGGAGAAAAACAATAGACCGTATGTGATCTGCGATAACCCTCATCGAGCTATCCGTCTCTTTGTCTTTACCATAGGCTGTTTTGGCATGAAACTCTATCGCGGATATAATAGGCATGAATATGTCTGAATCAAAATTGTTTATCTTGCCCTGGAGTACTGCTGAAATCCTCTCAATCCCCATACCTGTGTCAATACTTGGCTTTGGCAGAGGAGTCAGCTCACCTGCAGCATCTCTGTTGTATTGCATAAAAACAAGGTTCCAGAGTTCAAGAAATCTGTCGCATTCACACCCAACACCGCAATCAGGTTTACCACATCCTATATCACTGCCCTGATCAATGATTATCTCAGAGCAAGGGCCGCAGGGACCTGTATCTGCCATCTGCCAGAAGTTATCTTGAGCACCAAGCCTCACGATTCTCTCCTCTGGAACTCCTGTCAGTTCAGCCCAGAGTTGTGCAGCCTCATGATCTTCCTGATAGACCGAAAACCATAGCTTTTCCTTGGGCAGCTTGAACCATTCTGTCAGGAGCTCCCATGCAAAGAGGATAGCCTCTCTCTTGAAGTAATCTCCAAAGGAGAAATTACCGAGCATCTCAAAAAATGTGTGATGCCTCGCAGTATGCCCTACATTCTCAAGGTCACTATGCTTCCCACCAGCCCTCAAGCATTTCTGACATGAGGCAGCACGATTATAAGGACTCTTTTCTTGCCCGAGAAAGAATGTTTTGAACTGGACCATCCCGGCATTGACAAAGAGGAGGGTAGGGTCATGTCTTGGGATAAGGGGAGAGCTTGTGACTATCGCATGTCCCTTGGATCGAAAATAATCAACAAAGGCGCTCCTTATCTCCGAACTCTTCATGTCATTGCTATAGCTGATACTTTATAAGCTACCTGATTTGATATATACCAATTTACCATCAAGAAAGAAAAGAATCCTTGTCCCGTATACCGACAGTGTGGAATAAATCCATTCTTCCCTTGCTTTTCCTTCAAAGGGTTCGAGGATTCTTGCAGAATCAGGTGATCCCCATGCGTACCTCACCTCTTGTGTACTCATACCAAGCATAACCTGCCCCTTTCTTATATTCTCTTGAGTCTCAGGAGGGAATGCCTTTATCTCATCTTCAGAGTATCGTACTGACTTCATACATCCCATCCCGAGAAGGAATGAAAGGATCAAGACTGAGAGAATCACTTTCTTCATTTTAATCCTCCTTAAAGCTTCTTTTCTTTAATACAGATTCTATTGTTTCAAGAGAGTAACCCTTTCTGAACAGAAGATTATGGAGTCTTCTTTTTATTTTTTCAGTCGGAAGATTCTCTATAATTCTTAGTTTTTTGTCTACAAGCCTGTTAGCATTCTTGATATCTTCCTCCTCGTCAGGGCTGAAGACTGTATCAACTATTTCTCTGGATATGCCTCTCGCAAGAATGAATCTCCTTGCGCCATATTGACTGAGAAATTTTGTTGTCATCGCCTCTCTCTTCAGGGCTTCAGCCAGTGCTTTATCATCAATAAGACAAGTGAGCTTGAGATGTTTTATCGTAGAAGAGACCACATATCCTGTGAACCCTTTCCGTCTCAGCCTTTCTTCCAGTTCCCTAACGCTTCTCCCTCTATAGCTCAGGAGCCTCAGGGCATACTGCCTTGCCTTATCTTCCAAACTTCTCAATTTTCATCTTGCCTTCATCCTCTGGTGGAGATTGCTCTCCTAATGTAAGGTTGCTTGCTGCCTGGATACCTTTTGCCCTGAGGGCAAAGTCATCAGGATTCGTTGCCATTCTCAGTGCCTCTTCATAGGTTATGAGACCTGATTTAAAGAGGTGGAAGAGGGACTGGTCAAAGGTCTGCATACCATAATGAAGTGTTCCCTGTGCAATGACGTCAGGAATTAATTTTGTTTTATCTGGATCAAGGATACAGTCTTTTATCGTCGCTGTAGCAATAAGAACTTCAACAGCAGGAACCCTTCCGTTTCCATCTGCCTTTGGTATCAGTCTCATCGATATGATAGCCTTTAAAACCGATGCAAGTTGCATCCTTACCTGTTTATGCTGGTAGGGAGGAAATACCGCGATGATCCTGTTGACTGTCTCGGTCGCATCTGTTGTATGCAGTGTGCTCAAAACAAGATGGCCTGTTTCTGCAGCAACCAGTGCTGTCTGGATAGTCTCGAAATCACGCATCTCCCCAACAAGTATTACATCAGGGTCCTGTCTGAGGGCCTGTCTTAATGATTTGCTGAAGGAATCAGCATCACTCCCTATTTCTCGTTGGTTGACAATACTTCTTTTATCTCTATGGGTATATTCTATCGGGTCCTCAATCGTTAAGATGTGTGCTGTTCTGTTTGTATTTATCAGATCTATCATTGAAGCAAGAGTAGTTGTTTTACCACTACCCGTCGTCCCTGTAACGAGAATCAACCCTCTTTGTTCCATAGAGATCTTTTTAATAATGTCTGGAAGATGTAATTCCTCGATTGTAGGTATCCTCATGGGGATAACTCTGAAGACGATACCCAACGATCCCCTCTGTATAAAAACGTTACATCTGAACCTTCCAACTCGAGGAACACCATAGGCAAAATCAATGTCTTTCTCCCTCTTGAATGCCTCTTTCTGTTCATTCGTCAAAACAGAGTAGACAACTTTCACAGCATCCTCAGGACTAACCCTGCTCTCCGATGTAAGGGGAGTGAGCTCTCCGTCGATTCTGAGTATCGGTGGAGAACCGACCTTTATATGAAGGTCTGAAGCATTCATGGAAGAGGCCTTTTTCAAAAGTTCAACAATATCCATATTTATCTCCTTATGTTGCAGGACTCAATAATCTTTTTCTCGATTTCTCCTGCAACATCTTTATTGTTTTTTAAGAATTCTTTTGCATTTTCGCGGCCCTGACCGATTCTGTTTCCACCATAGCTATACCACGCTCCTGATTTTTCGATTATGCCTTTTTCAACACCAAGGTCAATAATCTCTCCGATTCGTGAAATCCCTTCATTGAAATAGATATCAAACTCAGCCTGTTTGAAAGGAGGGGCAACCTTATTCTTTACTACCTTTACTCTTACTCGTCCACCTACAGTCTCCTGATTTTCCTTGATGTTTTCAATTCTCCTTATATCAAGCCTTATGGTAGAGTAAAATTTTAATGCCGTCCCTCCTGTAGTCGTCTCAGGACTGCCGAACATCACGCCTATCTTCATCCTTATCTGGTTGATAAATATTACTGTTGTCAGAGATTTTGCAATTGCAGCAGAAAGCTTTCTCAGGGCTTGACTCATAAGCCTTGCCTGGAGCCCTGGAAGGGAATCACCCATCTCACCCTCGATCTCTGCCTTAGGTACAAGAGCAGCAACTGAATCTATGGCGATGATGTCAACAGCTCCGCTCCTGACAAGGGCCTCTGCAATCTCGAGTGCTTGCTCACCTGTATCAGGCTGTGATACAAGAAGATCCTCTATCTTTACACCGAGTTTTTGTGCATAGCTTATATCCAGGGCATGTTCTGCGTCAATAAAGGCTGCTGCGCCTCCGGCCATCTGTGCCTGGGCAATGGCATTTAAAGCCAGCGTGGTTTTCCCTGAGGATTCGGGACCATAGATCTCTATAACTCTCCCCCTCGGGAACCCACCAATCCCTGTTGCAATATCGAGAGTTAAAGAGCCTGAAGGTATAACCTGAATACCCTCAGTAACTCCCTCTGCTCCAAGCCGCATAATGGCACCTTTCCCAAAACTCTTTTCAATCTGTGAAATTGCCATCTCGAGTGCCTTGATCTTTTCTTTACCGCTCATCTTTCCCCCTTCCTAAAGGTATCTCTTGTAAACAAAAATATTGGGCCCCCGTAGGTCTTAACTCGCTCTTCATCAATTTTATATTGTAGACCTCAATATTTCCAAAATCTATCTCTTTAAAATTGTCGAGTTCATGAATCAAAGTCATCATCCCTTTTTGAGAGCGCACTCTTCCGATTGTCAGATGTGGATAAAATACTCTCTCTTCTTTTTGATAGCCTAACGCTGCCATCGAATCATCAATATCTCTCTGCATTTTTTTCAGTACTTCTGAATCTTCCATACCAACCCATATAACCCTCGGATATTTCCTATTAGGAAACACCCCGGCGCTATATATTTTAATACAAAAAGATGTATAAGATAATACTATTTCAGAAAGGGACTCACTTATCTTTGGTAATAAATCTTCAGGTGTCTTTCCGAGAAATTTGAGTGTAAGATGGAGGTTTTCATGCAATACCCATTTCACATCCGCATTGTGCTTCCTAAGAATCTCAATGAGCTTGCCAATGTCTCCTTTTATCTGCCCGGGTATATCTACCGCTATAAAACACCTCAGATACATTCTATTGAATAAGCTTCCATAGCTGCAGGATTAAATTTGTATATATGGCCGCTACCATATCGTCCGCCATGATGCCCTTCCCACCACTTAAAATGGATTCCACTTTCTTAATTGGAAATGGTTTTAGTATATCGAAAAACCTGAATAAAAAAAAGGCGGTTATAGCTTCAGCATAGCTAAAGGGGAGGAGGGCTACTGAAAGGAGATAACCACAAAATTCATCGATAACAATATGCTTGCTGTCTTTACTATTCATAAGCCTCTCAGCATGATGGGAAGATACAATGCCAAGCGGTATAAGGAGAAGCAATATCAGGATATGAATAAAAGGATTCGGCTTCAAAAGAATGAAGAATGCAAAGGCGACTAAAGAGCCGAATGTCCCAGGTGCAAAGGGAAGGTAACCTATGAAACCTATGGTAGCAATATATTTTAGGACAACCATCTACTCTGGTTAGCCCTATACCTGAATTATCCTATAAGAGAAGCCTATTTTTGCAGAGCCCTCGAGGGTAGCTTTTACAGAGCAGTACTTAGTCATTGAGAGATCGATTGCTTTTTTTACTGAATCCTCAGATATATTTATCCCTTTTATAATAAACTCCATATCTATATCAGTGTATTTTTTAGGATAATTCTCTGCCTTCTGTCCTCTTACATTGATCTCAAGACTTGTTACCTCCTGCTTTTTCTTTCTGAGGATAGAAACGATATCCATTCCAGAGCACCCGCCTAATCCCACAAGAAGCAGCTCCATAGGCCTCAAACCAGTATTATTTCCGCCAACCTCAGGGTCTCCATCCATAACGATTGCATGACCTGAAGATGCTTCTCCTACAAATTGCAGACCCTGTGTATATATTACCTTAGCATGCATCATACGTAACCTCCTGTATATTTTAGTTAATTTATCCGAGATCAGTTTGTTTGTCAAGGAATCGAATCACAAATTCCCTTTCTGAAGTCTTTGACTTATAAGGAGATATAAAGAGGATGGGGTAAAGAAAGACTATAGATTCAAAAACCTTTATGGATATTTCAGTTGGAGTCTCTGTATTGCTGTGGCCTTGCCTGTCTTCTCATGAATATCAACAACTACAGCAGAGAAGATTCCTTCACCCTTAGCTGTCTCAAACCGCACAGGCATATTCGTCAAAAATCGCTCTATGACCAGTTCCTTCTCTATTCCAATAACAGAGTGGTCTGGACCCGTCATTCCTACATCGGTTATGTAAGCTGTACCCTCAGGTAATATCTTCTCGTCAGCTGTCTGGACATGTGTATGGGTCCCTATGACAGCGCTGACTTTACCGTCCATAAAGTAGCCAAAGGCTATCTTCTCAGATGTTGCCTCTGCATGAAAATCAATGATTATCATCTTTGTTGTGTTGCTTAGCCTCTCTACCTCTTTTTTGGCAATCCTGAAGGGACAATCTATATTTGACATAAAAACCCTTCCGGATATGTTCATCACTCCTACTTTTTCAGCACTTGAAAGGGTGTAAATAATACTTCCATAACCTGGTACCCCCGGGGGATAGTTTAAAGGTCTGAGTAATCTGTCTTCCTTAGAGATCTGGGCAATAAACTCTTTTTTATCCCAAACATGATTTCCTGTTGTAATGATATGTATGCCGTAGCCTAAAATTTCAGAAACAATCTTATCTGTTATTCCAAAACCACCAGCTGCGTTCTCGCCATTTGCAACAACAAGATCTATCTTATACCTGTCAACGATAGTAGGAAGCAAAGCCTTCGTCGTCATCCTGCCCACTTTGCCCACAATATCACCGACAAATAATACTTTCATAGTGACAAGTGACAAGTGACAAATGACAAGTAAACTACTAAAACAAACCCGTTACTTGTTACTCGTGACTCGTTACTATTTTGCATACTCCACATATCGTGACTCTCTGATTACGGTAACCTTTATCTGACCTGGATATGTCATTTCTGATTCTATTTTTTTAGCAAGCTCCTTGGATATCATGGAGGACATTTCGTCATTCACATCTTCGGGCTTTACAATTATCCTTAACTCTCTGCCAGCCTGAATTGCATAACATTTCTCAACGCCTTTATGGGAGAGGGCCATCCGCTCAAGTTTTTCGAGGCGCTTTAAATAACTCTCTATGCTTTCCTTCCTTGCGCCCGGGCGAGCAGCCGACAGTGCATCAGCAGCAGCTACAAGGGCAGCCTCAACCGTTGTAGGGTCTCCTTCTCCATGGTGTACTAATATAGCATTTATTACTTTCTGATTCTCTCCATACTTCTTCGCTATGTTCGCACCAATATCCTGGTGTGATCCTTCCACTTCATGGTCTATCGCCTTTCCGATATCATGGAGAATGCCAGCCCTTTTTGCAAGTTTTACATCCACACCGAGTTCTCCAGCCATCATTCCTGCGAGGTATGCTACCTCCCTTGAATGTTGAAGAACATTCTGACCGTAAGATGTCCTGTATTTGAGCCTACCGAGAAGTTTTAACATTTCTGGATGTATGCCAGAAAGCCCAAGGTCGAAAACAGCCTTTTCACCTTCCTCCTTAATGAGTGCTTCAACCTCCTTTTTTACCTTCTCAACTATTTCTTCGATCCTTGTGGGGTGTATCCTCCCGTCAGTTATGAGTCGTTCAAGAGAAAGCCTTGCAATTTCACGCCTTACAGGATCAAAAGCGGAAAGGGTTACTACCTCTGGCGTATCATCAACAATCAAGTCAACACCTGTTGCAGCCTCGAGGGCCCTTATATTCCTCCCCTCTCTGCCGATTATTCTACCTTTCATTTCATCATTTGGGAGTGTTACAGCAGTTATTGTTGCATCTGCAACATAATCACTTGAGTACCTCTCTACAGCAAGCCCCATGATCTCCTTAGCCTTTTTCTCTGCGTTTTCTCTGGCTTCATCTTCTATCTTTTTTAAAAGTCTAGCAGCCTCAAACCTCGATTCCTCTTCGGTTCTCTTCAGAAGTTCTTGTTTTGCCTCTTCTGAGGTAAACCCTGATAGTTTCTCGAGTACTTGCGTCTGTTCTTTTATCAATTGGTTATAATGGTTTTCTTTCTCCTGTATGCCTCGTTCCTTTATGCTATAATCCTTTTCTCTTTTAGAAAGCTCTTGTTCTCTCTTTTCAAGCTGGTCAAACTTTTTTTCAAGAGTTTCCTCTTTATGCCTTAACCTCCTATCGAGATGGTTCAGTTCGGAACGTCTCTCCCTGAGCTCCTTTTCAACCTCTGATTTGGCCTGATAAACAACATCCTTAGCTTCAAGAAGTGCCTCTTTTTTAATCTTTTCAGCCTCTTTTTTGGACTCCTCAATAATCTTCGCCTTTTCATTTTCAATTTCTATTTCTATAGCAGCTTTCTTGCTTTTCAGACTTGAACGGTAGATAAGACTCAGAACAATCCCTACGACTATCCCTGTAAATACTGCAACCAATAAATATCCTGTTTGAGTCATTTTATTTCAAACCTCCTTTCCATTTCCTCCTTCACGCAGAGGTATACTCTTATAAGGCTTAAAGCCCTTTTGAGAAACAAGCTTCTGTGGCTGGGTTATGACGATAAGACTTTTGGAGGTGAGAAATCTTTATTCTTGAAGGTAATTTTCTTTCTACTCTCTATCATAGAATTATTTATAATCCTCCATAAAAACGCAAACATCATAAAAAACCAACCACATAGCTAAGATAAACCCGCCCTGCCGTGTAAGCAAGAATTAGATCCGCCTATATAATAGGTGGGTGCCCTGAAAGAGACTTTAGGCTTTCTCCTTGTAGGAGACATGCACACCAACTCTTTACGTAGGCTCCCAAAAGATCTAATTTGCCGGATCAACTTTCTCACTTATCACAAACAGGGCAGGAACTACCCTGATTTGCACCTCCAGTTAAAATAAATATTTAACCTTGCTTATTATTTAGATTATCACAAAAAACACATTAGGGCAAGAAAAAACTACCTTTTTTGTCCTCAGTTAGAGACTTTTGCCTTGTGTTAACAGTCAATTTTTAATAAAATAAAAACAGAAAAGAGCTATATTTTTAAAAATGTTTCTCGTAGGAGAAGATAGGAAGTGAAGGCCTTAATTTTAGCAGGTGGAGAAAATAAAAGGCTTAATGTAACAAAGGGGTTTCTCGAGATAAAAGGCAGGAGGATTATTGAGTCTAATATCGAACTCCTCAGGGAAATTTTTGAATGTGTTATTATAAGCACCAATAATCCAGAGTACTATTTTTATCTCGGCGTTCCCATGGTTGGAGACATCGTGAAATATAGAGGACCTATGACAGGCATACTTTCAGCCTTGATAACCCTAAAGGCTCCTGAAATTTTTGTTACCGCCTGTGACATGCCTTTCATAAAGTCGGAACTCATCCGATATATTGTTGGTAGATGGGTAGATAGCCAGGAAGCTGTAATTCCTATATTTGATAGTAGACCACAACCATTATTAGGTATTTATTCAAAAAAGCTTGTGCCAAAAATGGAAGATAGCATGCGAAAAGGTATGAGAGGTCTAAGGGAATTTCTCAAAAAAAGAGAGGTCCTTTATATAGGTGAAGATGAGGTGAGGGCGATAGATCCAGAAGGAAGATCCTTCGTCAACATCAATACAATGGAAGACTATGAAAGAGAGCGATTAGCAGTTAGCAATGAGCATGTTGTTTTATAAACTGCTAACTGCTTTTAAAGAGAGGAGGTAAATATGTTTGGTTTATCGATGCAGGAGCTACTTGTCATATTGGTAATAGTTATTGTTTTATTTGGTGCAACAAGATTACCCGAAATCGGCAAGGGCGTAGGACAGGCAATCAGAAATTTCAAAAAGGGTGTGTCTGAACCTGATGAAATAGATGTAACACCAAAGAAAGAATCCAAAAAAGAAGAGATAGATAAAAAAGAAAAAGAAGGTGAATAGGGGAGCGATTGCAGAAATTAACCTTCCAGCAATAGCGCATAATCTCAAGACTGTTAGCAAAGCTGTTAAAAAAAGGCCTGTCATAGCTGTTGTTAAGGCTGATGCATATGGCCACGGGTGTATAGAGGTCTCAAAAAGATTGATTCAAGAAGGTGCCTCTTCCCTTGCGGTAGCATATACAAGTGAGGGTATACTGCTCAGAGGTGCTGGCATTAGCGCACCGATTATTGTCCTTTTTGACTGTGAAGATATCGATAATTTTTTTGATTTTGATCTCCTGCCTGTCCTGCATGACACAACCACTGCATCTGCTCTATCACAAGCAGCTAAGAAGAGAAGATACACGATAAAAGTCCATGTGAAGATAGATACAGGAATGGGAAGACTCGGGTTGACTGGTAAACATATCATCGAGGATATCGTCAGAATTGCAAATATGGAGGGTATAGAACTGGCTGGATTGATGAGTCACTTTTCTGATGCTGACCTTTCAGACAGGTCATATGCGGCTGTGCAGTTGAAGCAATTTAATATGATAAAAGAAACATTATGCAAGAAACTGAAGAAAAGGATCATTTCGCACATAGCAAACAGTGCGGCAGTACTCAACTTTGAGGATGCCCACCTTGATGCAGTTAGGCCAGGGCTTATGCTCTATGGGTACTCTCCACTTAATAAGAATGCGAAATGCGAAATGCGGAGTGCGGAATTAAACTCCGAACTCCGAACTCCGAACTCCGAACTAAATTTGATACCCGCAATGAAGGTCAAAACGAGAATTCTCTGTATAAGAAACCTTCCCCCTTATTCCCCAATAAGCTATGGGAGGACATTCATAACGAAACGGCAGAGCAAAATAGGGGTACTGCCTCTCGGTTATGCAGATGGTTACAGCAGACTTTTTTCGAATAATGCAGAGGTGCTTGTGAGAGGCAGGCGCGTGCCTGTTGTGGGAAGAATATGCATGGATCTCACCATGGTTGACCTTACCGAGATCGGGGATGTGAGAGAAGGTGATGAAGTCGTTATTCTCGGACAACAGGGTAATGAGTCGATAACCGCTCATGAACTTGCACAGAAAGCACAGACAATACCATATGAGATACTCACATCCCTCGGCAGTCATTCAAAAAAGGAATACTTTCATGAATCTTAATGTAGCTAGAATAAAGACTCTATTCTATTAGATAGAGTCTAAATGAAACAGGGAAAGGAGGTGAATGAGATGAGGATACCCTTTATGAGGCATATGGCATGGTATCTTGTTGTTGTGATGTTCATAATAGGTATTGCACCAAGGATAGATGCAGCTTTTGTAGAATCAGAGATTACCTCTCTTACACATGTCGATAGGACTGCTGACCTTGAAAAAATACAGAAGGTCTTAGAGACAAAGGCAATAAGTAAAAGGCTTGAACAGTTAGGTCTCACACAGGATGAGATTCAAAATAGGCTCACCCAGCTAAGTGACCAGCAGATTCACCAGGTCGCCACAAAATTGGATGACCTCAAGATTGGAGGGGATGGCTTTGGATTAATCATTGCCGTTCTCGTTGTTGTAATACTCGTTATCGTAATATTGCAGCTCACAGGGCATAAAGTTATTGTGACGTAATTTATGAAAAAGGATGAGGGCAGGAAGAAGGATACAAAACATACGAAGATAAAAAAAAACTTCTTTCTTCCTTCATCCTCCTCACCCTTCTTTTAGTATATTCTTGTGCCACTGTTAACAATACCAGCCATAGTCACGTCATAGAAAATGTCCCCTTTTATCCGCAGAGCAGCCATCAATGCGGTCCAGCTTCTCTCGCAGGGGTGTTAAACTACTGGGGAATCACGGTAACCCCAGAGGAAATTGCTGGAGAAATCTATAGCAATTCTGCAAGAGGTACACTGGACATTGACATGGTTCTTTATACTCAGAGGAAGGGATTGACGGCAACTCAGTATGAAGGAACTACAGAGGATCTGAGAAAAAACATAGACTCCCGTCATCCTATCATCGTCCTCGTTGATTATGGGTTTTCTTCCATTCAGGCAAACCACTTTATGGTTGTCATTGGATATAATGAACATGGTGTAATTGTAAATTCGGGAAAGGACAAGGACAAATTTATATCTGAGAAGGATTTTTTAAAAATATGGGAAAAAACAAAATTCTGGACATTACTCATAAAACCCGGATGAATAGCAGAGAGCAAAGAGCAAAGAGCAAAGAGCAAACAGGTAAGCGTGTAAAACTCTATGCTCTTTGCTCAATGCTCTTAGCTTTTTGTTTGTGCTCTTGTTCCATCCCAAAAATAATTGTTCTTGATGACTCACTGAGCCCGGAGGAGCATCTCAACTTGGGTGTTACTTATGAGAAAAAGGGAGAACTGGATAATGCCTTGAAAGAATATCAGGAAGCCTCAAAAAAACTCCCCCTTGCATATCTTTACATGGGTAATGTCTATCTTCAAAAAAATGAATATGACAAAGCAGAAACCTATTACAAAAAAGCTATCAAGAAAGATCCAGCGAATGCCGATGCATACAATAATCTTGCATGGCTTTATTTTATCAAGCAAGAAAATCTTGATGAGGCAGAAAGGTTAGCACTCAAAGCCATAGAACTGAACCCTTCCAAAAAGACAATATATATAGATACCCTGGAAAAAATCAAAGGTTCACGATAGTCATAAGACATGAATAATTAGCAAAGAGCTATTGCAGAGAGCATGGAGTATAGAACAAAGTGTAAAAACCGAATAACGAATAATCAAAAACACTATGCTCCCGCTCTTTGATCTCAACGTTGTGATGAAATGTTTCTTTATGATAGTGTATATGAAGCTTCCATCATAAAGTAATAATTCATAAACATGAAGGAGAGAGCTTATGCTTTCTGAAAGAGCAAAAAGGATTAAGCCGTCACCAACGCTTTCTATCGATTCAAAGGCAAAAGCAATGAAGGCATCCGGAGTGGATATCGTCAATTTTGGTGTAGGAGAGCCGGATTTTGATACCCCTGAAAATATCAAAGAGGCGGCAATAAAGGCTATCAAAGAGGGCTTTACAAAATATACTCCTGTTGGGGGCATCGATCCCCTTAAAGATGCAATTATAGAGAAATTCAGCAGAGACAATAACCTGAATTATACGCGGGAAGAAATTATCGTCTCCTGCGGCGCAAAACACAGCCTCTATAATATCGCGCAGGCATTGTTGAATCCTGGTGATGAAGTCTTAATTCCATCGCCTTACTGGGTATCGTATCCTGACCAGGTCTTGCTCAATGATGCCATTCCTGTCTTCGTAAAGACATACGAATCTGATTCCTTTATGCTAAGACCAGAGGCTATTGAATCCTCTATCACCAAAAAGACAAAGGCACTGATACTGAATTCACCTTCCAATCCAACGGGACTTACCTATGATAGGAAAACGCTTGAAAAAATAGCTGAAGTAGTCTTCAGATATGGAATCTTTGTTATATCTGATGAGATTTATGAAAAACTCACATATGATGGCTTCAAACACGTAAGCATTGCATCTTTTGACAATGAGATAAAAACAATAGTTGTAAATGGACTTTCGAAATCTTATGCCATGACAGGCTGGAGGATTGGTTATGCAGCAGGTCCCAAAGAGCTCATAAAGGCTATGACGAATATCCAGAGTCAGTCCACATCAAATCCTACATCCATTGCTCAGAAAGCAGCTGTTGAGGCTCTTAGGGGACCCCAAGATTTTATTACGGTAATGCTTGCTGAATTCGACAAGAGGAGGAGATTCCTGATCAACGAACTCAATTCTGTCCCTGGTATGAGCTGTCTCGCTCCAACAGGAGCTTTCTATGCTTTCCCAAATACATCCAAACTTTATGGCAAGTCTGCTGGCAAAAGGATGATTTCATCTTCATCAGACCTCGCCCTCTACCTCCTTGAAGAAGCAAAGGTTGCCCTTGTACATGGAGATGCCTTTGGCGATGACGACTATGTCAGATTATCTTACGCAACATCTATCGAGGAGATAAAGAAAGGCGTTGACAGAATAAAAGAGGCAGTAAGTAGACTTTCTTGAAAGACTTTTTTGAAGCAGCAGTGATAGATGAAGAATTAAAGGATTTCCGTTCTGGCTATGTGTCTATTATTGGCCGACCAAATGTCGGTAAATCTACACTTTTGAATTCAATTCTGGGTGAGAAGATCGCAATCGTCACCCCGAAGCCACAGACAACAAGAAACAGGATCATCGGAATAAAGACCGTTCCCAATGCACAGATTATCTTTATAGACACCCCAGGTATTCATAAGCCAAAGCATAAACTCGGTGAGACAATGGTAAAAACTGCGATAGAGGCATTACGGGAAGTAGATATTATTCTCTTTATGGTCGAGCCTCACGAGATTGGAAGGGGAGACAGGTTTATCATCGACTTATTGAGGAGAGTTCAGTCTCAGGTTTTTCTGTTGATAAACAAGATAGATATTATCAAGAAATCTGACCTACTTCCTCTTATTGATCACTTCAAAGAGCTCCATCCTTTTAAAGAGATAATTCCCATCTCTGCATTAAAAAGGGATGGGATTGAACTTCTGATGAACAGCATCTACGACTACCTGCCGTATGGTCCAAAATACTATCCTGATGAGATCATAACAGACCAGCTCGAGAGATTCATGGTCTCAGAGATAATTAGGGAGAAGATTACAGAGAAGACAGAAGAAGAGGTACCACATTCAGTTGCTGTTGAAGTAGTTGAATGGAATGAAAGAGAAGACAGACTCATAACGATAAGGAGTAATATTTATGTTGAAAGAGAGGGACAAAAAGGTATAATAATAGGAAAAAAAGGATCGATGCTCAAGTCGATAGGAACCGCAGCACGCATTGATATAGAAAGACTTCTCAATACAAAGGTCTTTCTTGAGTTATGGGTGAAAGTTAAAAAAGACTGGCGAGATGACAAGAGAATTTTGGAGGAATTAGGGTATATATAGATGCTCATCGAGATGAATGTGGAAGGTCTGCTCTTTGATCCCCGTAGCAGCATGTACATTCTACTTTTGAAAGAAATAGATGGAGATGGGAGATTACCTATCTGGATTGGCAAACCAGAAGCCGATTCAATAGCCCTTGCATTAGGGAAAGTCGTAACTCCTCGACCCCTTACCCATGATCTCGTAAAGAATATCATCGATGGTCTGAAAATTAAAATAACGAAGATCATTGTTACAGAGATTCAGGATAATACTTACTACGCCCTTATCTGTCTCAATGACGGTAAGAAAGAAACCTTAATAGATTCAAGGCCGAGTGACGCTGTAGCAGTTGCCTTAAGGACCAACGCCCCTATATTTGTTGAAGAAAACATCATGGAAAAAAGGAGCACAGACGAACTTGAGGAGTGGCTTAAAAACCTGAGGCCAGAAGATTTCGGGAATATCATGTAATGCTCCACAGAACTGAGGGGATCGTCCTAAGAACTATTCCCTTTGGCGATGCAGACCTTATCGTCTCTTTTCTTACCCCGGATCTCGGGCTTCTCAAAACCTTTGCAAAAAGTCCCCTGAAAACAAAAAGTCGATTTGGAAGCAGCCTTGAACCACTCACACACTCAAGGATTGCATTTTGGGGCAAAGAAGATACCACTCTTCCGCGATTGACACAGTCAGATATCATCCATTCCTTCCAATCAATGCGAGACACATTGAACTGCTTTATCAAAGTATCAGAAATAATAGAACTCACTCTTCAATTTATTCCAGAGAGAGAAGCAAATACGAAGGTATACGCTCTATTTTTACATACATTACATAATATCGAGAATAATCCCACCTCACCCCCCTTTAATTCCCCCCTTAGTAAGGGGGGATACAGAGGGGTCAAAGAAGGGAAGGGGGGATTAGATATTGGGATAATTCACTATAAGATACATTTTCTAAAGCTTACAGGATATGCGCCCAAGCTTGATACCTGTGGAAGATGTGGGAAAGATGGACAGTGTTTTTATTTATCCCAGGGTTCTATCATCTGTAAAGCCTGTGCAAAAGGAGTAGATTTTCCTGTAAGAATCACACAAGGAACCATGAAACTATATTCGGCTCTCCTTACCTGGGACATTACAAAGATACAGAGGATCAGGCCTCCGCATATGCTCCTCTCAGAGCTTTCAGATCTCATAGACATGCATATAAAACATATACTCATGAAACCACTAAAGTCAGAGACCTTTATCCGCTCTCTCTCACGCCACTTGTAATAAGGGCTTATCATTGTCATGCCCACACTGTAACCAATCACTAACTAAT
>DASPRG010000001.1:0-3948 GCA_035624555.1 Thermodesulfovibrionales bacterium | reverse complement strand
TCACCAGAGACTTTGATTAATGATGTACCTCCACTCCTGACAGCAAAGTCTGGAAAAGAGAGTTTCCTGTTGTCAATCTGGACCTTTATATCAGAATCGGTCGAAAAGCTGTAGCCAAGAAGTGAAAGGGTCAGATTGTTTATATCTGCTGAGGCTCTTATGTTTTTCATATCTCCATTCATCTCGACATGACCTTTTAGATTGAGCAGCAGGTCTTCGGGCATGTCCCTTAGAATTGAACCTAAGATAAAATCATATCTGCCTGGCTGGATCTCTATCTCAGCATTCCATGGCAACGTATCATCAAGGTGTCCCTGCCCTCTGAGCTTTATCCTTTCATCAAACAGAGAGGCCTTCAAAAAGATGTTCTGGTTTTTGATCTCCCCGTTGATCGTGCCATTGCCGATGGTTCTGCCTTTAAAAACACCTCCGACTACCTTTGCATTAAGCACGATGGTAGGATCTCTAAAAGTTCCCTGACCTTCTGATTGTATACTGAAAGAGGCATCTTCAGGAACGTTAGCAAGCCCGAGGTTCTTTATCAAAATTTTGTCTGATGAGACATGGTAGGAAAATCTCTTATCAGAAGATATCTTTCCTTCAGCCCTCAAGGTCGAGACACCCTGTTTGATTATGACCTTTTTGAATGTAAGCTCTTCATTGAGATATGAGAAGGCCATAGATGCAGAGTCAAGGGGAATTTTATATATGATTGGTTTCATGATATTAGTGTTACCGGTAATTTCAATATTTTTGTCCTTACCCCCGATTTTTAAATCTGCATTCATGCTTCCTGTTACAGCTGTTGCAGGGATGTCTTTAGAGAAGATCTGTATAATCCCCCTTAGGTCAGCATTCTTAACGGTAGCATTCATTTCATATATGGGCTTTGAAACATCAAAAAGTTTTTCTGCCTCAGGAAATAATATCCTGCCCTTTAGCCTGTGCTCTTCTTTAGGTGGCATGAGAAGAAGTTCTTGGACATTGAGAAGCTTTTTGTTATATGAGAAGAGAGAGGTAATACGGTATACCTTATAGTCCTGCACAAAGGCATTCGAAATATCAGATTTTCCGGATATCTCAGGATTATCAAATGTGCCCTTTAACCCTCCAGAAAAATTCCCCTGGCCTTTAAGTCCGGTGTAATAAGGAAGAATCAGGTCAGAGACATCTTTTGTATTGAGACGACATGTAAAGTCAAGATTTTTTTTTGTGATATCAATTGTACCTTCCGCCTGGAGATCAGTGAGAGATGTCCTCACCTGCAGACCAGATAAAGATAAGATGTTACCTCGCATGGAATAATTACTTTTGATATTTCTTATCCTATCGAGAGCATTTTCAGCCGAAAGTTTATAATCTTTGCTCTTTGCCCTTAGCTCCCTGCTTTGTGCTTCATATACAAACCATCCATCAGGATTGAATTTACTACCCGATGTCTTGAGTTCTCCCTCTACCTTACCGGCTGGTATCTCAGGCTCCCAGCCTATGAGCTTAAAGGCAGCTCTGCTATCAATCGAGGCAAACTGTATATTGAGAGTAAAGGGCTCAACATGAGGGAGGTTTATGGATGCCTCGGCTTTAGCATTACCGTTATACAACTCAGCATCGCCATGATCGAACCTCATTAGTCCATCCTGATAACTCACATCACATCTTACTGAATCTATCTCAACCCCAAAGAGATTGCCATTTCGAAGCCTTGCCTTTGCCACTCCCGAGATGCCTGAAAGCTTCCCTTTTATCTCACCCTGAAAATCAACGAGCCCCTCTATCTTCTCTTTTACTTTGAGTATTTCCATAAGTGTCTGGATATAAAAATCCCCTTTCAGTTTTAAATCTACAAAGATATCTTTCCATTGCCCAAGGCCAAAGCCTGGAGACTGAAGGCCTTCAAGTTTTATTTCACCTTCTGCAGACATCTTGCCTTCACCTCTCTGCTTCAAGCTAAGGATGTGCTTTACGGAATCAACAAGAAGGGCTATCTTGGTTTTCAGAGTTCCCTTACCCTTGGAATATAGACCTGAACCCTGTAACTCAGAGCCATATGAACCAATAGTGAGGCGTTTTATTTCGATCTCATCTTTCTTTAAGACAAGCGAGGTCAGAATATTTCCTGCGAGTTCGGGAAATCCACTCTTCCTGATGTTAAATTTCTTAATAGAAATATTGAGCCTCGGATTCTTACCGAGGATTACCTCTCCTCCAAGCCCTTCAGTGTCCAGAGAGGTTTCTGAATTCTCATCATGCAAAGATGCATAACCTTCACTTACTTCAACTACATTAATACTGACTTTAAAGGGGAGCCTTGTCTCTCTGGCGAGATATGCCTTAACATTTTTTATTATGTCATCAAGATGTTTTCTATCTGATGATAAATTGGGTTCCTTTATGACAAGTCTGAGAATAGAAATGCGCTTCCTTAATAACCCTATAGGCTCTATATACCCTTTTACCCTCTTTGCAAGGAGTATCCTTTTGCCATCTTCATCAAAAACCTTCAGGTCCCTGGCCTCTATGAAGAGCGGGAAGATATTGATATAGATCTTCTTCGCTATTACCTTCTGTTGGAGCGCAGCCTCTAATTCAGGAAGTATAAGTCTCTTGAGGGCATTTGAGACATACGGTCCTCTCGAAATGAATATTACAAGGCCGATAACAATGGTAAGGAATAAAAGGTATAAAACCCTTTTTGTCTTTTTCTGTCTCTGCTGTTCTCCGGTCGAATCTTTCATGATGTAATAATCAATTCCAATTTACATTATTCAATATATCGTCATATTTTATATAAAATAAATTATCTTGGGTTAAGAATTTCTCAAATCCGGCAATAAGGATTGTCATTGCGAGTGTAACGAAGCAATCTCGCTTTTTCTACAGAGATTGCCACGGTCGAAACGACCTCGCAATGACAGACATAATCGATACTCGCAATGGTTATCGCTGGATTTGGGAATTTAGCAATTTTAAAAAACTCTCCAGTGTCAACTACTGCAAAGGGAACTGATATTGAGTCATGAATGGAGAAAATAGTATCTTGATTCAAAAGCTGATGGAGAATACGAATGAAATTAGTAAGGTTAATGCTTAACCCGAAAAATGCATTTACACAATGCAGATGTTGTGAAAAAATTTATTTTTCGATACCTTAATGTACCTTTAACTAATGGCTTACAGAATATTTTTATGAATATAACCAATAAAGATATTCCCAATAAATCATCGAGTTAAATAAATTTTTGAGCAATGTCTGCATTATTTGGGTTAAGGTTACACAAAATAAAAAAGGCTAGCTGGGTTTGGTGAGGTACAATGAACATAAATATTATCGGAGATGAGAAATGTCCTGAGGACTTAAGGCTCAGGAAAATTTGGCTCTGTCAGATTTATATGGTGGAGGTGAACGGGATCGAACCGATGACCTCCTGCTTGCAAAGCAGGCGCTCTCCCAACTGAGCTACACCCCCACAAGCGAAAATTTGCGCAAGCAAATTTTCGAGTAACAAATTCAACGTTGAAAGTTAAAAGCGAAAAATTTTATTCCACAACTTATAACTCATAACTTTTCACTCTTAACTCCGATTTTGCATGCAGCAAAATCGGATGGTGGGCCTAATTGGAGTCGAACCAATCACCTCACCCTTATCAGGGGTGCGCTCTAACCAACTGAGCTATAGGCCCACAAAACAGTAACGAGTTGAGAGTAACAAGTTACGAGTGACTACTTCAAACTAAAATATTCTTTTTAACTCGTTACTCATTACGCTATACTCATTACTTAAATGGTGCGTAGCATACCTAAATGCATCTCCTTAGAAAGGAGGTGATCCAGCCGCAGGTTCCCCTACGGCTACCTTGTTACGACTTCACCCCAATCACCGGCCATACCTTAGATGGCTGCGTCCCTTGCGGGTTGGCTCACCAGTTTCGGGTACAACAGGCTTTCGT
>DASPRG010000167.1:0-4381 GCA_035624555.1 Thermodesulfovibrionales bacterium | reverse complement strand
AATAGCTCTTTGCAGAGTGCACAGGTGTATGCAAATGCTGTGGATTCATCATAAGGCACAGAAAAGAAATCACAGTAAATGCATTTTTTAATACAGAAAGGTATATGGATATAAATAGAATCAGCCATTATTATCGTTCTTCAGACTTTTTTTTGGATATTCTTAGACCCCTCTTTGGAAAAGAGGGGCAAGGGGAGATTTTAAGAATCACAAATACCCCCCATATTTTTCAAGAACACCCTGTGTATTCTTAAATACTTCTTTATCAGAAAAACCTAGGACTCTCAAGCATCGTTCCTTTTAAATCCCCCCTCACCCCCCTTTCCCAAAGGGGGGCTTTCTTTATCCACACAACTCCCTGAGGAACCATTTTATTATGTAATCCACTCAATCCTGGAGGAGTTTAAAAAATCTCATTTTGCTATTTGACCTTCAGCACTGCCAGAAATGCCTCCTGGGGCAGTTCTACCTTACCAAACTGCTTCATCCTCTTTTTCCCCTCTTTTTGCTTCTCAAGCAGTTTTCTCTTGCGGGTTATATCGCCGCCATAGCACTTAGCGAGGACATCCTTTCTGATCTGCCTGACGCTCTCTCTTGCAATAATTTTATTACCGATTGCAGCCTGAATAACAACCTCAAACATCTGCCGCGGAATGATTTCCCTCAATTTCTCCGTAAGTTCACGGCCTTTGTTATAAGCCTTATCCCTGTGGACTATCAAAGAGAGCGCATCAACGACCTCTCCGTTCAGAAGAATGTTTAATTTGACAAGATCTGATTCCCGGTATCCACTGAATTCGTAATCCATTGATGCATATCCTTTTGAAAGAGATTTTAACCTGTCATAGAAGTCCCAGAGAATCTCATTCAAAGGAAGCTCATATTCCACCCTGATTCTGTCTTTTGCAATATAGGTGAAGCTCTTTTGAATTCCCCTTTTTTCCTGACAGAGATCTAAAATCGGGCCTATGAAATCAGAGGGCATGAAAATAGTAGTAAAGACAAAAGGCTCTTCGATGAGGTCGAACCTCTCAGGAAGAAGAGCCGGGTTCTCAATCTGCAGGACCTCTTTATCAGGTTTTGTTATCCTGTATACAACTGTCGGTGCTGTACTCAGAAGCGAAAGATCAAACTCGCGTTCGAGTCTCTCCCTTATAATCTCCATATGCAGGAGACCTAAAAAACCACACCGGAAGCCAAACCCAAGGGCAAGAGACGTCTCCGGTTCATATACGAAAGACGAATCGTTCAACCTCAGCTTGTTCAATGCATCTCTGAGGGCTTCGTATTGATGAGATTGCGTCGGATAAAGACCGCAGAAGACCATAGGTTTGATATCTTTATATCCCGGACATGGTTCCTTCGCAGGTGTCTCATCATCTGTTATGGTATCCCCTATTTTTGTATCAGTAACCTGCTTGATTCCTGCAAAGATATAGCCGACTTCCCCTGCTGTAAGCGTTTCAACAGGCTCCATCTTGGGTGTAAAAATCCCTACCTGGGACACTTCATAGACGCCTCTGGTTGCCATCATGCGGATATGTTTTCCCGGCATAACACTTCCGTCAAAAAGTCTTACAAGAACAATAACACCCTGATAATTGTCAAACCATGAATCAAAGATAAGGGCTTTGAGAGGTTTCGCATCGTCTCCCTTTGGAGCAGGAATCCTTCTCACGATCGCCTCCAGGATCTCCTTTGTCCCTGTCCCTTCTTTCGCACTGGCAAGAATAGCATCAGAACAGTCAATACCAATGGCATCTTCTATCTGGGCTTTTGTTTTCGCAGGATCTGCTGCGGGAAGGTCTATCTTATTGATTACTGGAATTATTTCGAGATTATGCTCCACAGCATGATACGCATTTGCAAGAGTCTGTGCTTCAACACCCTGGGAAGCGTCAACAACAAGGAGTGCACCTTCGCATGAAGCAAGACTCCTCGATACTTCATAAGAAAAATCGACATGTCCGGGTGTATCTATAAGGTTCAGTATGTAATCCTTCCCGTCATCGGCAGCATAGTGAAGCCTTACCGAATGAGCTTTAATGGTGATCCCCCGTTCCCTTTCAAGATCCATTGAATCAAGAACCTGGGCAGTCATCTCCCTTTCACTGAGTGCACCGGTATATTCCAGCAGCCTGTCAGCAAGGGTTGATTTCCCGTGATCGATATGGGCTATGATTGAAAAATTGCGAATGGGTTTTGTCATAACCAGAATTATTATTTTATCATAAGATTAAATAATCCAGATCTCTTACTATTCCGAAGGAACTCTCTCAGAACTCTTTGAACACCTTTGCAAGGCTTTCGCCACCAACATGAATCAAGAATTCATTGAAATATCCAAAGGGTGTGCACATCACTGTATAGCCTGCATTTTGAAGTCTCTCAGTAGCATGCTTTATCATCTGTTCTGAAAATTCAGGAGATGCCTTACTTGATGAGAGATGATTGAATGAATGGATAACAATATTCTTTGTCCCAAACTTACCAGCAAGCCATTTAATGTTCTTTACTAACTTATCAAGGACGCCCTTTCCCTTCTCTTCATCCTCTTTTTCCGCATGGTAAAAGACTACGACAGTATTTTCTAAGGAATCTTCTATATCAATATCCGGTACTTCAGGAAGGCTCTTCGAAGCTGTTCTAAACCACCACTTATGCGCATAAAAAAGCAAAAGTTTCATAGAATATTCTGCATTCTTATTTCATAGCACTGATTTGCTAACTCTACAAGTTTGTCGAATCCCCATTTCCCCTGGTCAGTCAAACGATTCGTAAGCTGCGATGGGATTGCATTGAGTCCCAGGTAAGCACCGCTTATCGCACCTGCCATTGCTGCTGTTGTGTCGACATCTCCACCTACTCCGATAGCCGTACATATCGTTTCCCAATAATCCTCGGGTGTCCTGAGAAAAGAATAAAGGCTCCAGAGTACACTGCTGATAACGAATGGGGTAATACCATGCCATTCATCTTCCAATGGGTAGTCCGCACCAATACCAGCCTTTGATATATAAGTCACAGCCCTTTCAGGTGGCATAGAAATCCACTCACTCAATTTCATGAGTTCAGAGGCAAAAGCAGGTTCAATCTTACCTGACCAATCCACAAGAGAGGAGAGAAAGGGATCAGGGTTTATTGGTTTGTCCTGAAGCACCAAAGCTACGGCGCCACTAATCGCTACCGCACCTGCTGAACATCTCGGATCCTTATGCGTGATACGTCCCTGATCATGAGCTGCCTGAATAAGGATTTCGGTATCGTCAAAAAAGAGCAGACCTATTGGAGCAGCCCGCATGGCACTGCCATTACCAGCAGAAGGAGCAGGCGTGCCGGCTTCCTCCCATGGAGTCCCCCTGACAAGTCTTACTGCCGCATCCCACGTTGCCTCACCGTATCCAACAACTTTTCTCTCCGCAAATATAGTTCTGACGCGCCCGGCGTAGTCTTGAGGATCAAACTTCTTGCAGTTGACATAGCTCAGGAGAAGTTCGCGCGCAAGCTGAGAATCATCTGAATATTGTCCAAAAGGAAACGGCCAGTGACCAAACTCCCCTACTCTTTCTGTCTTTAGTACGTCTTCGACATACCTTTTGCAAGCCTCCGGTAAAAAACCTTCAACAACATAACCAGTAGCATCACCGAGACATTGACCGATGAGACACCCACTGAACTGATCTTTACGTGGCAACAAAAGATTTAAACCCTGTCGCAGGGACGGGAGGTTATCCGTTCCCATGTTTCAGTATCTATCTCATTAATATATTCATCAAGGGTAAATGCCTTACCGCAGTTCATGCAGTATAGAGAAACAGCCCTTCAGGAAAAAACAAGCTTTATTTTGCCTCCGCATTTTTTACACTTCATGTTTTTAGTATATCCTGAAAAGAGTTTAAATGAAAATACCAGGCATCTCTGAGCGTCTTTAATTCGTGGAAGGTGGGTATAGTATTTGAGCGGTTTCTTTTACCGATAGTCCTAATGAAAATACTAAATATAAAGAGGTAAAAGCCTCGCAGTGCGATAGCACGAGAATGAGCGAAAATACTATACCCACCTTCTATCAGTTTAAAAAACTAAAGTTAATCCCTCACAGGAAAATAGGCATCTCCTATCTCCTTGAATTGAAGTATATCATGCTGTGTTATCATGTAATAATATTTTCGCGATGAGCCGAAAACTGAAAGAAAAAATAGAATCTCTGCTATCCAAAGAGCAAGGGACTGTTTATAAGGACCCCGGGGGAAAGATAAACATTGCCCTCGTTTACCCAAATATCTACCACGTTGGGATGTCAAACCTCGGCTTCCAGGGAATTTATGGCTTCCTAAACAGAATGAATGATGTTGTATGCGAAAGGGTTTTCCTCCCTGAGGCT
>DASPRG010000159.1:0-10434 GCA_035624555.1 Thermodesulfovibrionales bacterium | reverse complement strand
GGACAAATTATACAGGAAGAAAGTAACAGGATAGGATATACACCTGTTGGCACCGCAGTCATTACAGGCGCTGGCAAATTACCTGCAAAATTCGTCATCCATGCAATCGGTCCGAGAATGGGTGAAGGGGATGAGAATAATAAATTAAAGAGTGCTGTTTTGAACAGTCTCAGACTTGCCTCAGAAAAGGGCTTGAAGAGTATATCTATGCCTGCAATAAGTTCAGGTATTTTTGGATTCCCCAAGGATAGATGCGCTGAGATACTGGTAAAGGAGGCGTTGAATTATATAAAGGCAAATCCAAAGGGCAGCTTAAAGCTCATAGAATTCTGTGTTTATGACGATCTAACAACGGGATACTTCAAGAAGGAGTTTGATAAAATCAGTTAGGTTATTGAGACTGTTTGTTGTACTGTATTCTGATTTCGTAGGCAATACTTGCATGGTCTGATGCAAGGGCATCATTTTTTCCATTACAAGCGAGTTTTCCTTTTCTTAACTTCTTATGATTTTTAATCATGTCAGCAATAACCGAAGTTAAATCAAAACCACCGTCAACACAGTCTCTTATCATGCAATCCATATTGAAATAAGCATAACCAGAGGGGAAAAAATTTACAGTACGCACCATGAGAACGGGATTTACTCCCTTATGGTAGTAAGTCATGTAAATTACTATGTCTGAGACTTCAGGAAAGCGTTCAGAAACTAAGCCAGATGCAAGTCTCAGTTGTTTGTTCAGTTCCATCCTTTCTATATAATTTTGTTTGTGTGCCATTTTCTTCTTTCAATAGAAAAGTCCCCCTGCTTGACAGGAGGACTTTTATCGTCAATTAAATTTTTACTACATTGATTGCCTTGGGACCTTTTGGGCCCTTTTCAACATCAAAGCTGACTGTATCACCCTCGGCAAGAGACTTGAATCCGTTGCCCTGGATGGAGGAATAGTGGACAAAAACGTCAGTACCGTCTTCGCTTGTGATAAAGCCAAAACCCTTGGACTCATTAAACCACTTAACTGTTCCTTTAGCCATCTTTTTTACCTCCTTACATATAGACTAAAGTCTCAGAATGATCTCAGGCTTAAAAAAAGGCCACAAAGCTAAAAGTCTTTGTGGCCTTATCAGTTACAAAAACTTCTGAAACTTCACTAATAAAATAACATATTTGAAAATAAAAAGTAAACCCTGTTTACAAGGTTTAAAACGTTTATAAGTCTTAGGCTCATAAAGGATCATGAAAATGAGTAATCCCCCTGCATCCCCCTTTAGAAAAGGGGGACTTGAAGCAGGGAGAATTTTAGAAAAGGGAGACTTCTTAATCCCCCCTTTGTAAAAGGGGGGCGAGGGGGGATTACTAAAACAATCAAATAGTTAGAAATATTTTTAGCTGAAATGAAGATAACAAGCAAACTAATATTGAATTAGCGGTTACCATAAGATTAAGTATTCTTTTTGTCTTCCATGATATAATGTCTATAAAAACCAAGGAGGGTACATTGGCAAGACCTGGAGCATATAAGAGTGAAAAGAGAAGAAAGGAAATAACCCGCCTGAAAAAACAGGAAGAGAAAAGACAACGGCGTTTACTTAAAAAAGACAGTGGTGAAAAGGGTCCTGAATTGATAGAAACAGAAAGCCAGGAGAAAGAACAAGAGAATTAATAAACTTATATTTCTCGAAGGGTAAAATCTGTTTTTGTCAAGTGAGGCTGGTAATTTAATAAATGCAGTATCTTTTCTTGTATCTCTTCAGGCGTCAGGATAGAACCACCAGGCCTTCCATAAAACAAAACTTCAGATCTTCCATTAATTGCCAACTTCACATCCTCAACCATCTGGCCAGTATTCATCTCTATGGTAATAAATCGCCTATTTTCACCAGCAAGAAGAAAAAGTTCTTTTTCAGGAAATGGGAAGAGTGTGACCGGTCTGAAGAGGCCGACTTTAAAACCTTCGCGCCTGAGCTTCTTTACAGAAGAAAGGGCAATCCTGGCTGCAATTCCAAAGGCGACTAATACGATTTCAGCGTCATCAATATAATAGCCCTCAAACTTTACATCCCTTTCCTTCATCCTTTTATATTTTTTCTGGAGGACAATATTCCTCCCTTCAAGCTCACCTTCTCCCATACAGAGGGATCTTATCACACGTGGTTCCCTGTCTTTGCATCCATTGAGTATCCAGTCCTTTTTTAGAAGATCGGGTCTTACATAAGGTGTCGGGTAGAAGGGTTCCATTACCTGACCAAGAACGCCATCTGATAGTATCAGAACTGGATTCCTGTATTCGTCTGCCTTGTCAAAGGCAAGCATCGTAAGGTCCCACATCTCCTGGAGGTTGTAAGGTGCATACACAAGGAGTCTATAATCACCGTGTCCTCCGCCCTTACAAGCCTGAAAATAATCACCCTGACTACCAGAAATGTTACCAAGGCCTGGCCCACCTCTTTGAATATCCACGATAACGGCTGGAAGTTGTGCCCCTGCCATGTATGATATTGTCTCCTGTTTCAGGCTCATTCCAGGACTGCTTGATGATGTCATAGCCCTTACACCAGCAACAGATGCGCCATAGACAATATTTATTGCAGATAGTTCGCTTTCAGCCTGGATAAAGACACCTCCAGCCTCAGGCATCCTCCAGGACATATATTCAGGTATTTCATTCTGGGGAGTTATTGGGTATCCTGCGTAGAATCGACAGCCTGCCTGAATTGCTGCCTCGGCAATTACCTCATTGCCTTTCATGAGGGTTTTTTTATTCACGCTGAAAATTATAACACAAAAATCCTTTAATCTGTTGGGAATTTAACACGGTGATTATACTAAAATAATTAAGGACTCATAAAATATCGCAACCTAAAGGTTGCGGCTACGAAATCGCACAATTATTACCCTTTTAACAGTAACTCCGTTAACTTCACTGCATACTTTTTGCTATTTATATCGTCAGTTATTATCTCTATCTTCTGAGGACTGGTTGTGCCAAGACCTAACTCAACTGCCCTCGCTATCTGTTCCTGCTCAAAAATCTTCTTCTCCATAATGTCTTTATTACTCCCGAGATCCTTTAGGATAGATAGTCCCACTGCATCAATAGCAATCCTATCCGTCCCTGCAATTATTACATCTGCTCTCTTTTTAACCCCTTTCATTGGACCACCATCAACAAATGCCTCTATCCCATCAAGAAGTATCAGTGCTGGTGTGTAAACCTGATTTATTTCTGCTATCATCTTCCTCATACTGAAAAAGGATGTATGGAGCTCACGCATATTTTTCTTATGAGTAATACCGACAGACAGCTTGAGAGACATTGTGAATATTCCTCCATAACCATGAGTCTTCAGGCAGCAGGTCGTTACAATACATTTTGAATCAATGACAGGCTTGGCTACGTCAAAGCCATTTTTCCAGTGGCTCTTCTCAGGTCTTATCTTTATCCAGCCTTCTGGAGGCAGTTCTTCAAAGTTTATGAGTTCTATACCAAGCTTTTTGCTGAGGTCATATATTCCCTTTTCTTTAAGAACGCTGGATGTATCAGGAGGACCGCTTCTTTCACCAATCGTGATGCTCTTAGCACACATATGCTTCAGCTGTAATATCAAATGAGTAAGGGTGTCATTGTGGGTAGAACCAGGGAAGGGGTCTGCCGTGTTAAAGTTTGGCTTAAGTAGAACATCTTTTCCCTTTACAGGGTTAATACCAAGAAGCTCTATAACCCTTTTAACTCCAGATTTCCGATCTGAGGTTTTAACGAGTGATACCTTAGATTTAATCATGGAAACCATATTGATTATTATAGTACAGCTTGAGAGATAAATATGCCCTATACAAAATACATTTTATATCTTATAATCTTAAAGCAATACCGAAAGGAGAAATTACATTCACACGTTGAGTCATTATGGTGTATAAGAAAAAGGCCCCATTAGAAGGCCGTAAATGGTACAGATACCATTTTTTCGGCAAAGCTGAGATTACTATCTCAGGAGATAAGACCATTGTTGATGCATCTGTAGCCAATATCTCCTTTGCAGGGATAGGTATATATTCACCAGTTCCTATAGATAAAGGCAAAAAGGTAAAGATAAAAATCTCCTTCATCGATAGGAATGGCAAGGTGCGAAAGGATTTTACCGAAGGCAAGATTGACTGGATTTCAAAATTAGGAAATATCTATCTCATAGGTATTTTTTTTGATGAAGAGCTGAATGTATTCAATCAGTCTACGCTAATTAAACATCTTGCATGGCTTACCAATTCATACAATTTGCCTCAGCCATTTAAAGATAAAAGAATCTCGATGCTGTGAAAGGCAAAAGGTTTCGTTGATATTTTCATTTCTAAGAAGATGTCTAATCAAGACCTTCAACGGACACTTATTCTTAATAAAGACTCATGAAATTTCATACCAGCCTTGTATACCGGGATTATATCACCAGATTCTTTCTTTTCTATGCGGGTAAGTATAGCCCATATTACACGACCTTTTAATCTTAAAGCATTGCCTCCATGATTAATCCTTAAATCATATTCTTTATTTCTCTCAAGCTTCTTTGTTGTTTCTATGGCTACTCCATCAACACTGATATTGATTATTTTTGTGTTTAAAGAATGTGGAACATTTCTCTGGATTCCCTTCACTATCAACCTCTTATGCCTTCTCCTCTCATTTCCTATATATTCCATATTGCTGGAATTAATTACTTCAGCTTCATTTTTTTCTTTTGCGGCATATCGTGCCCTCACAATTCTCTCTGCCTCAAGCCAATTATCAAGGTCACGGCCTTCTACCTGACCACTCTTCTCATAAAGTTCATAAGCTAATGTGGCAATTTCATCATACGAATTAGCATTATCCATATTATTTCCTCCGTCACTCGAATATAGTTCTTCTCCAAAAAGTTGTATATATTATAGCAAGTTTTTTGTGGTAGTTATAAGAAGAATCCAGCATGGAAACTTTACCTGAAAATGTTGCTTTTATGTTTGGTAAGGCTTTTCAGGGGAAGTCAGGGTGATAGCTCGAGTGAAGACTTATGTTTAAGGCTTTTCTGCTCATACATTGATGCATCCCCCTGAAGTAGCAATTCGTCAACAGAGCAAGGGTTCAGGGGGTTGTAGTAAGCTATGCCAGCACTTATCGATAGCTTATACCTCCACTTACCTCTTGAATTGTGAATATCAACCGCTTTTTGCAAACGTGAAGTAATTGTCTCGATATTGTCCCCGGTTGCTCCTACCGGAACAACCACAAATTCGTCCCCGCCAATGCGGGCAACGATGTCGGACTCTCGAAAATTATCTTTAAGGATATTAGCAGTCTCTATTAAGGCCAAGTCTCCTTCTTGATGCCCGAAGGTATCATTAATCTCCTTTAGATGATCCAAGTCTGCATAAAGCATGAATATTCCTCTCTTCTGCCGCTTGGATAACTTTAACTGATGTTCAACTAAGGCAAAAAAACCTCGGCGGTTGTAAATCCCCGTAAGTTCATCAGTAAGTGAAAGGGCTTTCAGTTTCTCCTCTATATTCTTGCGCTCAGTAATGTCTTTTGAAATAACAGTTACAGCTGCTATCTTTCCATCTGAATTTTTAACAGGACTTAACGTTAGAAGGAAATAACTATTGTCCTTGAGGCTTTTATATTCATGCTGGACTGACTCGCCTGTGCTGAAGACACTGTTAGCTTTTTCAATAAACCAGTTTGTTTCATACGGCAAATGAAAGTCACTGTATGCGCGACCGATATATTCTTCGCCTGAAAAGCCCATCCTTGATAAATGTTTTTTGTTCATGAAAAGATATTTGTAATTCTTATCTACCACATATATGGAGTCTTCGGTAGATTCCACTAAAGAACGATATTTCTCCTCACCTTCTCTCATCGCATTTTCAGTGCGATTTCGCATTGCAAATAGACGAGCAATAAAAAAACCGACTATAAGAAGACCAACAGCAACTAATTTAAAAGAAATTTCTTGGTTGTGAAAAAGTAAAACCTGCAGAAATGGTTCATTGTAATAGAAGAGAGTATTTATTGCAGCATTTATTACCCAAAGAGATAGCGCAGCTATAATTGAAAGAAAAACTGCTCTAAGTGTACTTTTCATAATTCTTTTTCATGACAATGACAAAATAGACGAATTGATGTAGTCTCTTCACTTGTCATCTCCTTTCAGCAACGTTTTTCCGCCTTTGGGGAAGGTTCCAGTATACCATTTACTGATACAGTTACTTTTATCTTTTCCATTTTTAGCATAATATAGTTTTCAGGCGCTATTCAAATAGAGCTCTTTTCAATGCCCCGATGAAATTATCTAATAAAAAAGGATTAAATCCAGTTTCTGCATCTTTTTCCATTAAAGAAATTACATCCTCTATTTCTAATGCTCTTCTATAAGGCCTTTTGCTCCTCAAAGCATCAAAGAAATCTGAAATCGCAACAATCTGGCTACAGAGGTGCTGCTTCTTTTTATTATTCACATTAAGTTTTGGGTAACCCTGACCATCATACCTGAGGTGATGTTCAAATGCAACTATGGGTGCAAGACGAGTAAGACCGTCTATCTTTGTAAGATACTGTGCTCCATATATAGTATGCAGTTTTATCTCTTCCCATTCTTTTTCGTCAAGTGCACCTGGCTTTTCCAGTATATCTTTTGAAATAAAAAACTTGCCCACATCATGTAAAAGCGCTGCTATACCTATGTCACGCAATAGGTTATCTCTCAACCCAAGAATTTCTGCCTGGAACATGGTAAGTACTGCCACGTTTGTTGCATGTGTGTAAGTATATTCACTATAAGACTTAACAGGACTTAGTAATTTTAGGATATTTGCCTCTCTACGGAAAGAGATGATAAAGTTAATCACTATCTCCTCAAGTCCTGCTAAGTTGAGCTTCTTGAAATGTGAGATATCATGGTGTACTTCCTTAACCATATCAACTTGATCTGAAATGACAGGTGATAGACTCTTTACGTCAGAATCGATATCTATGTTTGGTTTTCCCATCCTTACATCAACAACACCTGTTTTGATGTGAGGATAGGTTTTTAGCTCTTCCCCTATTTCTGAAAGGTCAACAACGAATTGTTTCATTTCTGAAAAGGTAACTCCCTTTAAGAAGTCAACACGAGAAAGTCCCTTTCTCTTAAGACGCCTAATGAGATTTGTTCCATGAAGTCCCGCACTTTTGCTACGAGCCTTGTTTATTATAAGGTCATGATCTACAATCATTATTTGAAGGCTGTCTGATTCTGTTAGAAGTTCATTGAGAATTGAGAGAGCTTTCCGCGTCAATTCATGAACGGAAATGTGCTCTCTTGAGTATAGCGAGCAATTAGATATGGTATTCATAAAAGTAGAGATAAACCCGTTTACAGTCTCCATTAAACTAAACTCTCCTCTTTAACTGAGATGATTCCGCCCTGATATATTGATTTTTAGAGTCTAAACCGGACATTATCAGGTCTTCAATATCCTCATAGGAATAATTTTTAAGTGTCTTATATATTTCTTCTTTCAGTTTCTCTAAAGCTTTTTTGAATATGATGCTTTTTCCTGAAAGCACTTCTCTGAATGCCTGAAGGGCATCCGGGGAACCTATCTCACCGAGAGCCTTGACTATTGGGATCTTATCATAGATCTCTGCACTAGTCATCCCCCTCTTCTTGAGCATCTGCACTAAATCTGTAACAACCTCCTTTACTTTGAAGGACCCTGATAGGGCAATGGCATAGTTAACTATCTCTCTTGAATCTGAGCGAAGAGAATCTCTGAGTGCTTTAATGCCATAACTATCTTTAGCACTCAGCAGACACTTAATAGCCTCAAAACTTACCTTGTGATTTTCATGATAACAATAAGGCCTGACATGCGGAAGTATCTTCAAACCACTACACCCACTAAGGATATATAGCATATTTCTCTTTACGAACCATCTACTGTCCCCAAGGCGCTTTATTGCTTCAGGGATTGCTTTGTCACCAAAGTTTTTTAGCAAACAAATAAAGAATCTCCTGACAGTTTGTGATTCTTCTTTGATAAGTCCATCCATCAAGGGAGATATTATTTTCTCACCATAATACTCACAAAGACGGAAAGCTTCTTCTCTCATCTGTCTGCCTAAAATTCTGAATGATTCAACCAGCTGTGAGATAAATTCTGGGGAATGATAATATTGGAGTGCCTCTGAGGTTAAATCAGAAAACCTATTCTCTGCCACATTTGATTCTAAGACATTTAAAGTTTCTAAAACCTGCCTATACTGGCCGGTCCAGATGAATTGCTCCATTTGCTCCTTAAGGATAATGATAAAATGTTCATAATCTTCTTTGGAGGTGATATTAGAGGAGAGAAGTTCGAGAATTGTCAGATCAAAATCCTTCTCGATACAATCATCACTACATTTTCTTTTAAGTTCATCGCATTCAGCAATGAATTTTGAGGGATCAAAATCTAAGAGTTTCTGGATATCTTTCTGATACGCATGGGTCATGAACATTTCTAAATGGCCTTCTTCAAAGAGGCTTATAATATCAGGGGATAGAAATATGTCATCAACAATGGGGTTTTCCTTAGAGACAAGGTCGGTACTATTTTGAGGGAGTCTTGATAGTTTGTCGAGGAGGTTTTTGAGGGCTCTTGGTATAGTAACCTTTTGCTCATTCATAGTGTTAAGTAACTGTATGACATCGTCAATTTGTACTTCACTCAGTACCTCATCGACTGATTCTATATTTTTTGAGACAGTTCTGACAGCAGAAGAAAGAAACTGCCTCTTTAATTCAGGTCGGAGATTATTGATAAAATCCATAAGTTTCTTCAGTTCTTTACTTGAAAAGGTCTTTTCCGAAGATTTTCTTAGATAAGTAGTGATCACCTTGTCATAGGTCTCTTCTTTGAGGTTATCAGCTGTAGATCTGTTTAAGATAGATGCAAGCATCCCCGGAGGAATTTCCCCTATCTCATCTGATATCTCATCGGTCTGCAGTGTTCCCTGAAGGAGCCCATATATATAACGTTCCCAGAGTTGCACATTTGAAGTTGCTTTGTCAGTTTTGCCCTCTTCAAAAGAAAAAGCACTGTAATCAATAAATCCGGCCTTGATGTGAGTCACGCGCTCTTTCAATACCTCCTGAGGTGCATCTGCTAATTCTTTAACATGTTCTGTTATGAACCTGTTAAATTCGTAAAGCTCATCTTTTTCAAGCCCCTTTATAAATGTTACAAAGGCAATGTTCATGCTGCTCAGATTAAGGGCAAATTCTCTATAAACAGGATTTTTTTTGTCAAGGTAATAATTATCGATAATAAGGGTGTCTTTTGCAATGGCAAGTGTAATTTCTGATCTTAATTCAAAGAGTTTTTGTAAGAAGTCAAAGGCCCGACTTAATGATTTTTCTAATAAAGGATGTTCTTTGGGATAAATGGAAACATTACGCCGGAAAATATTTAATTCAATTATTGCGTCATTGAGTAATCGAGCATCAAGAGGGATTTTCTCTTTCTCAACGATGGAAGTTGTGCTTTCTGAGTTATGATGAGAACCTGAATTGTCCGTATTTAGTTACCTCATTTCGTTAATAATTCTATAAGCACACTACTTATACAGCCTTTTCATAAAACACTATTTTTATTATTTTTTGCCTTCTTTATCAATTTTAAGCAGTTTCTATACCATAAAGCATGATTTATAATATATTGATTTTAAAGCTAAAAATGGTTTTGCAGATGAATATGTTCAAAGATGGTGACGAATTTTGTCGCTGTTATAAGTTATATGCAGAAAAATGGTATTTTTATGTAGCCGATAACCTTTTTACTTACCTGAAGTTGCAACGACGGTACAAATGCCTGAAGGCCCTCGTTACTTTTAGTTTTCTCATGTAGAGTTTTTGCTTTTTCCCTCTTGATGAAACGAAATAGCTGAGCCATAAAAGAGTGAGGTGGAACTGATTTGACAAAGCTTCGAACTTTTCCTTATGATTTCTTTTATTCTATCAAGGTCATGTATTTTCAGGAACTTATTTTAAAACTCCATCGGTTCTGGTCTGGAAAGGGTTGTGTCCTCCTCCAGCCTTATGACATGGAGGTGGGTGCAGGCACATTCCACCCTGCAACATTCTTCAGGGTCTTGGGACCGGAGCCATGGAGAACAGCTTATGTTGAGCCATCAAGAAGGCCAACAGACGGAAGATATGGAGAAAATCCAAACAGGCTACAGTACTATTATCAGTACCAGGTTATATTAAAACCTTCTCCACAAGACAGTCAGGAAGTTTATCTCGAAAGCCTTTCATATTTAGGTGTTGACCCTTTAAAACATGATATAAGATTTGTCGAGGATGACTGGGAATCACCTACGCTCGGTGCCTGGGGTCTTGGCTGGGAGGTCTGGCTCGATGGGATGGAGATTACGCAGTT
>DASPRG010000135.1:0-2193 GCA_035624555.1 Thermodesulfovibrionales bacterium | reverse complement strand
GATATATCTTTATATGCCTCGGACATCTCCTCTGCAAGGGTCTCTCTACCAGCAGACCTCACAATAATCCCTTTATCCTCCATCTCACGCCATATGGAGCGGCCTTTCGCCTGTCTAATAGCCTGATGCCTCGACATCACCCTTCCAGCGCCATGGCATGTGGAACCAAAAGTCTCCTTCATGGCCTTTTCAGTTCCAAGAAGGACAAAAGACACTCTTCCCATATCACCCGGGATTAATACAGGCTGGCCAAGACTCCTATAAATATCTGGTAATTCAGGATGGCCTGGAGGAAATGCCCGTGTCGCACCCTTTCTATGAACAATGAGTTTCATCTTTTTCCCATTAACCTCATGTTCCTCTACCTTTGCAATATTATGGGCAACATCGTATATAAGGGTCATACCGAGTTCCTTCGGTGAGATATTGAAGAGCTTCATAAAGGATTCTTTTGCCCAATGCATAATACACTGCCTGTTTGCCCAGGCATAATTGGCAGCAGCCCTCATGGCTGCAAGATAATTCTGCGCTTCAGGGCTCACATAGGGTGCACAGGCAAGCTCTTTATCAAGTAACTCTATCTTATATTTAACTGCTGCCCTTTCCATGACCTCGAGAAAATCTGTGCATACCTGATGTCCAAAACCGCGGGACCCTGTATGGATCATGACTGTAATCTGGTTTTTAAAAAGGCCAAGGCTGTTTGCAGCCTTCTCATCATAGATCTCATCAACATACTGAACCTCGAGAAAATGATTGCCAGAGCCCAATGTGCCCTGCTGTGCCCTTCCTCTTTCATATGCCTTCTGACTTATCAGAGACGGATCTGCTCCTTCGATATATCCGCCTGATTCTGTTTTTTTAAGATCCTCAGCATTCCCGAAACCCTGTTCTACAGCCCAGCGTGCACCATAGAGAAGAAGCCTTTTTTCGTCCTCAGGACCAAGACGTATCTTTCCCTTTGAGCCAACTCCCGAAGGGATTTCAGTGTAAAGGATGCTTACTAAGTCCTTTACTTTTGGAAGGACATCATCCTTCTTTAAATTGCTTTTTAAGAGGCGTACTCCACAGTTGATATCGTAGCCAACACCCCCAGGTGAGACAATACCTTCTTTGAGGTCAAAGGCAGCAACACCCCCAATAGCAAACCCATATCCTGTGTGGATGTCAGGCATTGCGAGTGAGGCTCTGATAATTCCTGGTAGTGTAGCAACATTTGCAACCTGGTCTATAGATTGGGATTCAAGTTCTTTTTCAAGAAGGTCATCAACATAGATAACACCTTTAACCCTCATGGTCTGCTTATAGTCCAGAGGAACCTCTATCCTTGTTTCATCAATCCTTTTGAGTTTCTCTAACGACATAACAAGTTTCTTAAGTTTCTTAAGTTTCTTGAGTTTCTTGAGTTTACACAGTTTTTAATTATTTTAACCCAAGAAACCCAACGAACTCTATGAACTCAACAAACACAATTCAAATATCAAAAATAACATCAATCTCCCATTCACGATTCTTTTTTGCTACCCTGAGTTTGTGGTATGTTGCTGCCTTTATCAATAATCTACTCTCATGTCTTTCAGAATCAAAGTCCTCTCCATATATAGAAGCATTGATCTTGTTAGCTCGCTGGCTGGCCAGCTGTTCTGCTTCCCCCCCACCCAACTCTCCCCCTCGAGGGGGGAGGGTGAGGGAGGGGGGGAATTCAGTAATTACAATCCTTTTCCCTATAAAACCATAGGCATCAAAATGAAAAACAAGTTCATTCAACCATGAGACAAGGAGTCCCTCTATCGAGTCACTCTCAACAGAAACATCGATAACCTTTCCTTCCTTTACCATTTCGAGATCTGTAATCAGGCTGAACATCCCTATTGCAGCGTTCATAAAGGCATCCTTCAAACTTCCTCCATAGGCCTTAATGCCTATGTCGCCTGATATATCAATGACTTCGAAAATCTTCACTTCTTTTTTTCTGGTGCCTGTTTTGTCTCCTGTTTCGGTGTTTCTTTGGATTCTTCTTTTTGTTCAGGTTTTTCCTGGATCATCCCTTTCTGTTCTTCGGGTGGAGAGAGTTTTGATAAAGCCTCTTTATTGATCTCTACCTTGTAGCTTTTCTTCAATCCATCAATGTAAGAATCAAAAATCTGTTTCTGCTTTTCTGCTACAAGGTTCTGCGAAATGAGACTTTTGACC